>JANOUN010001193.1:0-9982 GCA_031416875.1 Planctomycetota bacterium
AGTTTAAGCCCGAAGGGGCTGGCACATCCTCTGCCGGTGGTGATAACCGGTGATAACCACCGGTTTTTGAACGATAACTATGCTAAATGAAGATTGGTGGATTGGTGTGTCGGCCTTTCAGGCCTTTGCATTTCAGTCTGAATCGATACCGGGGCCTTCGACCCCGGCACCGGGTGTGTCAGCCCTATCGGGCTTAAACTCAGGCTCAACTAGATTTAGACTGGTGGATTTTAACCTGCCGATCGCCTAAATATTCTATTTCTCTACGAGGTTGGATCTGTATTTGCTTAAAGGGGGAATGTTCGACTAAGCGACGCAGCCTAGTTTCGAATCTCAGGCCCCTGCAAACAGAAAGATAGCTCGATGGCAACATTTATTACGAACATCAAGTTCACTCAACAGGGCATCAAGGGTATCGATGAAACGACTAAACGCGCAGCGTCGCTGAAAGCGAAGGCCAAGAAAATGGGAGTCAAGGTTACGAACATCTATTGGACATTGGGCGAGTACGACGGGCTGCTGATCCTCGAAGCCCCAGACGATGTGACGGCCATGACCGTACTCTTGCACTTGGCTGCGCTAGGCAACGTCCACACGACGACCGTGCAGGCCTTCACCGCCGCCGAGATGGACAAGATCGTAGCCACGGTGCATGTGGACTGACGCCAAGAAACTCACGGTGGTCAACGGCTCTGACGACACATGGAGCCTCCGTTCTGAAGGCAATGAGATCCGCAAGGGGACCAGTACCATCAACCTCACGAAGAAGCCCAAGACCAGCGACTTCACGCCGACTGAGGGGGAAGGAGTAAGGATATCAATACCCTGGGATTTATGAGATCAGTGAGAAAACTCGAAAGCTGTGCTTTGCTCCACCGAGAAGGAGCGGCCCACCGAGTTTTCTTCCACGCCCGGCAGTGAGCATATTCTGGTCACGTTCGAGCGGGAAATGGCCAAATGACATGCTGCTTGTCACTCCGCAGATTGAGCATCCAAACCAGTGGATTCTGTCTCGTGTTCTCAGTGGCTCCAGTGTGAAATGCGGCAATTGAATTGAGTATCACCAAAATGAATCTCGGCTTTCTCCAGGAATCAATCCGCCTCTCCATCGAAAAGATGGAAGGGAACGAAGGTGGCCCCTTTGAAGGGAAAAGACTGGAGAGAACTACCGGTGGGGACAAAACAACGACTTCTCAAAGATGCAGAGAAGCTGTGAAAATGTGAGGACCTGAATGAACAACAAATCTTCTTACAGGCATGTTCAACATGCACCACTCTGCCTGCTGCTCTATGTTCTCGCCGTGGTTTTCCTCGTGCTTGGATTGGTAATGACCACCGAGCCGCCGATCCCGTGGTTATTCCCGCCGATTGGCTTGTTCATGCTGGTTCTTGCCGCCTCATTTCACCACCTCACTGTGGAAGACACAGCAGACCGACTGTCTGTCAGGTTCGGGCCGATACCACTGTTTCGACGAACAATCCGATACGATGACATCATCTGTGCGGAAATCGGACGAACGACCATGCTGGATGGTTGGGGAATTCACATGAGTTTGCGTGGTGGATGGGTCTGGAATCTGTGGGGGCGAGATTGTGTGGTCCTGCAATTGCGAAAGGGTATTCTGAGAGTTGGCACCGATGACGCTGAGAACCTTGCAGAGTTTCTGAGAGGAAGAATTGGCGAGCACTGAAAGACAATGAAGAAGCGAAACTACCAAACAGCTACACAATGACCTTTGCCGAAATTTAGTGATCAAAGTGATGAAGAAAGTTATTCCTTACTCGAATCAAGTTGCAGGGTTTGCACCTGAAGTGAACCAAACTCTGAGCGGTGTTGTCGTAGCCGACAATATCAACGGGCATTGCAAATGAGAGACGACAAGTGCGGCAGTTAGCAAAAGAAGCAATGGAGATCGTCCACCAACTCTACGATTTAGAGCGGTCGAACGCAGGATGGCTGCACACAGACAAGGAGGAAACTACTCGCCGACTGCTTAGTAAACTGGCCGCATCCGGTGAGATTGCAGCGTTACCTTGTGTTGCCCGTTTCCTGTCAAGCACTGACGAGACGACCTTGCGAAGGTTGAGACACACTGTCGGAACTTTATTCGCTCGTCTTTCACCAAATGAACTGATGCACTTCACTGAATTGTTTGACTGGGGCTATGACTGGTACATCAATGATTTAGGGGGCAAATTGACGCCTTCACGGATCGCCGTGATCGCTGGCGATCAACATGAGGTGGGTCACGCTCAGGTTCTTGGACTATGCACCTTCCACAGAAGTGGTTTTGTTCGGCATGAGGCAGTCCGACTGCTTTCAAAGTTGAAGGACGGGAGCGAACTTCCGTTACTCCTACTTCGCCAAAACGATTGGGTTATGCCGATTGCCAAAGACGCTCAAGCTGCTGTCGCCCTGCGAATCAATGATGACAACATCGAACACTTGGCGAATTCACTTGAAATCATACTGCATCTGAATTCGTTGAGCAGACATGATCACAGTGACACGGTCAGTAAAACGGTAGACGTACTACTCGCCGAACAAAACGATGCTTTTCTTCGATCTGCGATTGAATCAATAGATCGTGCGGTTCGAAGACAGGTCGTGCGACTCGGATTGGAAAGACGGGGGGATCATCTCCGCCGTCTGATACCCTACGGACTCAAATCCGAGGATGCCATCGTTCGATTTGACTGCTGCCGCTGCTTGTCGTTGATTCATGCTGATGACAGTTTGCTTGCGGCTTTGGACGGTATGATGACGGATCGTTTCATGCCAATTCGGCGAGAGGCCCTTCGCCGGAAAGCCGAACACTTCCCGGACATGGCCAACCTGACGTGGCAATACGCTCTGCTGGATCGGCATTCATCAATCCGAGAACTTGCTTGCTGGCATATGAGAAACACTTTTCAAACCGAACCGAATCTCCACTACCGAACTGCACTCCGGGAAAACCCAAATTCACTTTCCGCTTTGGAAGGCTTGTCAGAAACCGCCGATGAATCTGACTTTGAATTCTTCAAGCAACTGCTGACGCATTTGTTGCCGAGCCGGAGGTGCATCGCAATTCGAGGCTTGGTTCGCGTGGAAAAAGAGGCATCAGTCCGCATCATTCTCCCCTTGCTGCGAGATGAAAGCCCAAGTGTTGTGCGTGCAGTCTGTAAGGGCGTCGGTGCCTTTTTGTCAGCAGTCTCAGAAGACGAATTGATTGCCGTTGCGATGGACGGCGAAGCTCCCGCTGGTCGCCGAACGGCGGTAAAAATGTTGGCTGATCTGGGCAAGTGGCGATCTTTACCATCGTTGATCAAGATTGCTTCGGAGGCGGACTCCGAAACTTCGAATTACGCTGGACAGTTGATACAGACGGCTTGCTGGGATAACCGTGTTTACACAGCACCGTCCCGTGAAAACAAAGAGAAGATCACTGATGCTCTTGAGAAATCGAGAGCTTCTTTAGATCCAGAGACAATCCGACTTGTTGAAACTGAATTGAAACGGTTCGGGTAGACCTTGATGCTCAACCTTTTCGACAATCTGCCGATCTCAATTCCAAATGAACTCGTTGAAGTCCTTACCGTAAATCAGCACGTCCGCATCGAACGGATTGTTTCCCACGGACATGTCTCGCCAGAAGGATTCTGGTATGACCAAAACGACAATGAATGGGTGATTGTTCTGCAAGGTGCAGCGAGACTTCGATTCGAGGATAGTATTCTGGAAATGAAGTCCGGCGATTTTGTGAACATCCCGGCCCACAAGCAGCATCGAGTCGAATGGACAACTCCTGACGAACCGACAATCTGGCTGGCCGTATTCTACAGAGACTGAATGAACAACCTGCAACAACAATTCAACAAGCAGCACTTCGCCAACGAATACCAGTTGGCTGGCTGAATATCACAGATCGAAAGAACAATGACTTCGGAGAATCCATTTCGCATCGCCGTTGTCGTCGTGATGGTCCTCACGTTGGCTGTGACCGCTTACCACCGGCTTCAAGCAGCAGCTTCAGGTGAGAAGATCTCACGCAAGGACGAAGGCTACTTGTTTGCGGCTGTACTTCGACTTTCAGGGCTGTGCCTGTTCGTTGCCACACTGGCCTACGTGATCAGTCCTTCGTCTGTTCAATGGGCATCGTTTCCGTTGCCAACGTGGTTTCGCTGGTTGGGCATCGTCACAGGAATTCTTTGCTCGATCCTGATGTACTGGACTCTCAGCAGCCTCGGCAAGAATCTGACAGACACAGTGGTCACAAGGGCCGAAGCAACCTTGGTAACGCACGGCCCTTATCGTTGGGTGCGACATCCGTTTTACGTGACTGCGGCATTGCTCATGGCATCTGTGACGGTGCTGGCAGCGAATTGGCTGATTGGGGCAGGCAGTCTGTTCGTCCTGGGACTGCTGGCGATCCGCACTCCGAAAGAAGAGCAGATGCTGATTGAGCGTTTTGGTCAGCAGTACGAGGATTACATGGCGAAGACTGGTCGGTTCCTCCCACGAATTGCGAACAATAAGTAGAGACGCTTTGAGTTGTGTCCGCCCTAATCATGAAAATCGCCTGCACATGTTTCGAAATCACTTTGGTTCGGCTCATCCGATTTCTTCAGCCTTCACGTACAGTTCTGCCGGTGCCACTGTGAAGTATCGAAACAACGCCGGACAAAGCCAGCCTTCCATTGGCGGTTCTTCCATCCGATACCAGTTGCCTTCAAACTCCGTGCGTACCCACTCCAGCTTCCGCTGAAAGCCGGGAAATGGATCAGCGGAGAATTGTAAACGAAAACCCTGCCGAGCATTGGGGATGTCGGCCACAAGATCGTTGATCATTTCAGGAACGCCGCTGACGAATGGTTCCTGCACAAGATCTGTTGAAGGATCGTCAAAGACCCATGTGCCGAAGTGCCAGTATGGCTTGATCACCAGAATCTGATTTGACATCGTGGCGTTCTCCAACTGTGCCGGAATCACAAGGCATTTGCGTCTGATTCTATCCGGCGAATCCGGCAGAGGATAGAATTTGACGCCGCTTTCGCTGAGAGCATCGAGTCCATACCCTACGCTCGTTTTCTGCTGAACTAGACTTCCCCATGCTTTTCGCTAGAGTCCCGCACCAAAGTCTGAGAGTCAGCAGAGGGTCGGGAGAAACGATCCTTGCCCTTGTGGCAGCGGAAAGAAATTCATGCAGTGCTGCCTGAAACGACAGGGCCGGTAGGAAATAACTTTTTGTGAGCAAGGAGGACGCACCGTGTCCAGGAAAACTGACGCACCGGCCAAATTCTCTGTGGATTGTCTGGTGCGAGTTCGTTCCGGCGTGAAAGTCCCTGACTTCCCCGACATTCCTCTTGGCGGTTGGGCAGGCAAGATCATCAAGGTCGAAGCAGGCAATCCGCCTTGTTACCTCATTCGCTGGAACCAGCAGACCCTTGCCAGCATGCACCCTGTCTATCGAAGCAGGTGCGAGCGAGATGGACTCGATTTTGAGGAAATGCAGCTCGGTGAGGATGACCTTGAACCCGATTCTGGTGGAGCAGTGATTCTTGAACAGCCAACCAGGATCGTCACACCACCCTTGTCAATGAAAGACCAGGACGACCGGATCAGGGCCGTGTTTGGGCTGACAAGAGATGACCTTCTTCCCAATGTGGATGAGGCCAGCCTTCGCATTTACCACAAGCACCTTGTGGCAAACCTGATATTTCCGATTACGGCAACTTGGGCACCAGAGTCGGATTTTGAGAGAATCTCCGAAATGGTGAAGGTTCATGCCCTCAACGGCTTTGAGGACGATCATTGGTGTGACGAAACGTATGGCTTGTTGTGCAAAGTCGAATCGGGCCGTGGCCGAATCGAAGTGCCCTTGGCCGAACTGGAAAAGGTGAAGGGCAAGCCGAATCAGCAGTTGGTAGATGACTACAACTACTGGATCTGTAACCATCAATGAGAACACACATATGACTCGATCAATGAAATCCAGGACCTCGACCAAACGTAAGATGTCGGAGGTGATCTCGGAAATGGCGGCAGTTCGGTAAAACAACTGGAGTGAGCAATGGCGAAGAAGAAATCGAAAATGCCGCATGGAGCAGGAGAATCAATTCACGAGAACGCCGCTGCGGAGAAACGAAACATGGGCGATGGTGATTCGATGTGGTCACGAAAAGGGGCCACTCTGAGCGACAAGTCCGCTCGGCAGGAGTTCGGTCTGACACAACAGGAGATCATTGCAGCAATCCGAGTCGGCAAGCTGCAGTTCCGAGAAAGCAACATGCACGGCAACCCGTGGTATCGGCTATTGCGGCACGAAGTCGAATCTCTCGTTCGAGACAAGAGCGGGCAGGACCACCTGCACACGAAGAAGCTCCAAAAGGAGTTGGCCGACCTCAACAAAGAAGCCAGGACACTGACAACTCGCTTGAAAGCCATTGAACGGCGACGGGCTGAATTGATGAAGGAACTTGACGGACAAGAATGACAAGAAGGGGAAGTGATCGTGTCACGCCAAAAAGATACCGACAAATCGGATCAGGCATTTCGGGAACTCATCCGTGTTCTGGAAGATGCGATACGTGCGGGAGTGGACTCCGTTGGGCTGGAGTACGAGGACCGGAACTGGATCGTCTACCGCAATTTTGGCAACACTGGCCTCGGAGCCGCCCGTATTGCCAAGGAACTCCAGTGGGACGTGATTAACCAAATCTACGAGAGGGCTGGCCTGTCCAGAAAATCCAGCGGAAAGATGCAGGTTTCTCTTCTTGGCAAGAACTATGAAGTGGCCGTGAAGACACATGAGAGTTTTGGAGAATCAGTCTACCATCTCACCTTGAAGGAACGACAGGAAAAGGAGGCAGCAACCGTGCAACAAAAGAAGCAGAAAAAGAATCCGGCATCCAAGGCGTTCGCTCCGATTCGATGGGAATTTGACCCGGACATCCCGACCCTCGATTTCTTTGAGGAAGGTCCCCTTGATGAAACGTGGAATCTTCAAGAGGCGGTTGACAGATTTGTTTACTGGTTGGAAGAAGACTGCTTCCTGATCTGGGAAGCGGTCGTTTGTGAAGAACAAGGAATCACTCTTGCTCCCAAACAAAAGAAGTTGTTGGGTAGCCTGTTGGACTTCAATGACGAAGGTGACAACCAAATCCTCTACATTGACGAGATCCCACGTCCCAGCGAACCTTGGCACGTCATCCTCAACAGGATTGTTCCCTACCTGTTGATCGAACCATTCCGGACTTTTGATTGTCAGGACGGGGTAAGATGTGAAGGCTGGAACCAGATCATGGCCGCTCTGCAAGAGCATGGGCAGGGCCTGTCTCTGCCGCTTGGTGTGGAGCAAGTGGAGGAAGTGGTCCCTGCGGAATTGCGGCACAAGCTCTGGCTGCAATTCTGTTTCAATGATTTGAGTGGCTTGGGACAGGAAGAGAGTTTGACTCTCGACGACCCCGAAGAATGCTATCGGATCGAAGGCTTCATCGACCAACTGCGTGAATTCAAGGAAAGCGTTGCCTACTTCGGGCTGACCTTGGATTCGCTCCTGACCAAGGTCGTTCTGCCAGAAAGAGACCAGCCGATTTTCGTGAGAATGATGCAGGAAAATCTCGGTCTGAGTTCGGCCCACGAGCGAATCGCTAACCATCTGTAGTCACGAAAGAGGAAGATGAAGATCACTCTTTTGAGACGAGACTTCGAAGTTCTTGTGGAAGAGTACGACAGCTTCGGAGAATCTGCCTTCAATCTCACAATCAGGGAACGGAAATAGCGATGGGCGACATCAGCAAAAAACTACATCGAAAACTCGCATCGAAGGCAGACAATTTGCCAACCAAGGTGCCGAAAAGGCGTCCCGGAGAGCCGCTCCCCGGAGGCATCAGTGATATTGAGATGCTGATCAAAGACGGGCTCGACCCGGTTCACGCTGCTTACGTCTACATCCAGCAAATCAGTTCTCACTTTGCTGAGGGTGTGTCTAAATTACCGGAGATGAAGCTGTTTTCGAAACTGGCGGGCGATGCCGAGGAGGAATACATGCCCTCCGGCCCGCCCATGAGTCCGCTGACCGTCAGCTACTTCACCTGCTGGGAGTTCTATGACCTTCGGTTTGGAAAAGACGGCGACACCATTGGTAAGTGTCAGATCGAAGCCAACGACATCGTTCTGTTGAATCCCGACCAGTTGGACATTCTCAAAAAGTTGTCGGAATCCCGGATGGGAATTTACGAGCATATTGGGATCGCAGACGGCTTTGTCCGTCTCAGGGAATTGATCACTGGCGACGAGTTCCCCTGTCTTTGCACATCGGGCTACAAGGGCAGATCCGGTGAACTCTGGTATGTCAGGAGGCTTCCGCCGCTCCTGCCGGAACTGGCGACGTTTCATGTGCTCTTCACCACGCCATACATCCTGATCGAGTCCACGAAAGATGACTGGATGCAGTTCCTAAAACGGACGCTGCTCAAAGCTGACGGCAACAATGATCATGATCGGCTCCACCAACTGTTGAAATTCGGCCTCAGCACGAACTACTGGAACGAGTTCGTATTCACGGCGTACCATCATCACCAGGCTCAGGCCATATTTCTTGCCGGGATTCCTGACTTGAAAGCCACCCTTCCACATGCCTAAAGCAATAAACCTGTTGAAGCTCGGTAAGGGTGTGGCGTTTGTCAAAACTCGGCTTCGCCAATTGCCACTGAACGACGATATTTGGGAAGCAGACTTTGGTGTACTCGACGACGGTGTTACTTGGCTCGGCCTCGTTGTTTGTCCGACATCCGGGGCGATCTTCGCCAGCGAGATCTGCGATCATTCGCCTGACGTGAACGATCTCGCAAACTTGCTGGCCCATGCAATGCGGCGACCTTCAATTGGGGATTCTCGTCGGCCATCCCGCATTCGTTTACATGATAATTCAGCGTGGGACGAATTGATTCCACATCTGCATGAACTTGGCATCGAAGTTGAGGCCGCCAAACGGCTCAAATCGTACCAATCTGCAATGCAAGAATATCGGCACCAGCTTCGGAAAGATCGCCCCGCAGAAGAGGCAACTTCGGACGACATTGAGAATCTATATCCCGCCATCGCTCAATGGGTCCAAGGTTGTGGCTGGATCGAAATCGGCGATCAAGAGGGCATGGGATTCACGGTGAGAGCCCTCGATCTCGGAGGAGTGGTCTTCGAGGATACTGAGTGCCGTTCGCTGACCGAAGCAATGGCATCACTGGAATCAGGTTTGGCGGTGGCAATGAAGGAATTGGGTATCAACTGACGCTGACCGCCTGCTTGAACGCATCAATGACACCAGCTGTTGCAGAGGATGTGCGCCCCGTGATCGACCGCCCAGTCAATGCATTTCACGGCATCCGAAGTTGCTCCCGAGCCATCTGGCCCGAGGAAACGAAGGGCCATGATCTGCGCCTTCCAGTTCACTCCAACCACGCCGACTCCGTTGTTTCCAGTTCCGGCAATTGTGCCTGAGACATGGGTCCCGTGATTCTCTTCGTCCAGAGGATCGTCATCGTTTTCATAGAAGTCATATCCATGCTTTCCCGCTCGGGACCACATATTGTCTTTCAAGTCGGGATGTCTGTAGTCGACTCCGCTGTCAATGACGCGATGAGGAACGAGCCGTTTTCGTAGTCCTCAATCAGGTTCAGCCCGGCGGCATTGAGCGTCTCATTCGAGGGCTTGTTGTCCTGATGCGGATAGCTGATCATGAGACGAGTTGATCGCTCCTCGATGCTCGGGATTTCCGTATCGACATTGGCAGCCATCGTACGCATGGACTGCACCTGCCCGTCTGACACCTCGAAAACTGCTTTCCCGTCCCGACAGATGCCCATGTAATGGGATTTAGCGTGACGGACGATCACTTATCAGGACTCATCAGCCATTGAACGCAAGCCCGCGATTCCGACCGGACGCTGGCGGCTTGTTGATTTAGTAAGCGGCACGGCGTTAGCGGGGTGTTGATTTAAT
>JANOUN010001194.1:0-1599 GCA_031416875.1 Planctomycetota bacterium
AATTCGTAGGGTGGGACCAGCGAAGCGCAGGCCCACCACATCGGACAATTGGTGGGCCGGCGCGGCTTACCAGCCGCTGGTCCCACCCTACATTTTCTGTAGACCAACGAATTGGCCGGCCGTGACGAATTCCGCCAGAACCCTTTCCATAGTTCTTGCTTCAAGGTAACGTGACGGCTGAAATCCATGAACTTGGAAAATATGAAAGCACGCCACAACACGGAAATACCGTATGAATCCATTCGCAGCACACGCACTCCAGCAGACACGGCGCTATTTCTTTGGTCAGACAGCAGCCGGGATTGGCACGGCGGCACTCGCATCGGTGCTCAATCCGAACCTGCTGAATGCTGGTGATGCGACTTCGATCGAAGCCGGATCACCACTGCATCATCCGGCCACGGCAAAACGCGTCATCTGGCTGTTTATGGCCGACGCACCTTCTCAGCTGGACCTGTACGACTACAAGCCCAAACTCGCAGACTACTTCGATAAAGATCTGCCGGAAAGCATCCGCGCAGGCCAGCGTATCACGACGATGACGTCCGGACAGACTCGACTGCCTTGCGCGCCGTCGGTCTTCAACTTCGCGCGACACGGAGAGCACGGTGCGTGGATCAGTGAGTTGTTGCCAAATATCGCATCGATCGTCGATGACATCTGCATCGTCAAGACGATGAACACGGAAGCGATCAATCACGACCCGGCGATCACATACATCCAGACAGGCAGTCAGCTCCCCGGTCGGCCCAGCATGGGAGCGTGGGTTTCGTATGGTCTCGGCAGTCCGAACAAAGATCTTCCGGCGTTCGTTGTGCTGCATTCGCGAATTCCCGGCGGGGCTCAGACGCAGGCGTTGTTCTCACGGTTGTGGGGCAGTGGATTTATGTCAACTCGGCACGCCGGAGTCGCCCTGCGATCCGTCGGTGATCCGGTGTTGTATCTTTCGAATCCCGATGGTGTGGATGCAGGAACGCGACGCAGAATGCTCGATGGATTGGCTGAGCTGAATCAGGATCGGTTAATCAAAGTCGGTGATCCGGAAATCTCATCACGCATCTCACAGTACGAGATGGCATTTCGGATGCAGACGTCGGTTCCCGAGCTGACCGACATTTCGGACGAACCGCAAAGCGTGCTGGACATGTACGGCCCTGAGGTCAAAGAACCAGGTACATTCGCCTACAACTGTTTGTTGGCGCGGCGGATGGCGGAACGCGGTGTTCCGTTTACTCAGGTATTCCTGCGAGGCTGGGACCATCACGGCGGTCTGCCGGGAGCAATTCGCGGAATGGCTCCTGCCTGTGACCGACCGAGTGCCGCACTGGTGAAAGATCTGAAGCAACGCGGAATGCTGGATGACACGCTGGTCATCTGGGGCGGAGAGTTTGGCCGCACCGTTTATAGTCAGGGAACGCTGACGAAAGACAACTACGGTCGTGATCATCATCCTCGCAACTATACAATGTGGATGGCGGGCGGCGGCATCAAGGGCGGACAGGTTTATGGCGAAACTGATGACTTCAGTTACAACGTCGTCGATAAGCCCGTGCACATTCACGATCTGAACGCCACGATCCTGCATGCTCTGGGGATCAA
>JANOUN010001195.1:0-2387 GCA_031416875.1 Planctomycetota bacterium
GCAGGAACCGAAAATAGAAGTCATGTGCGACAGGGTGCCAACAAAGGTGGCAGGAACCGAAAATAGAAGTCATGTGCGACAAACCGCGGGAATGTTCGGCGACTGGCAACTGACAACTGGCAACTGGCAACTGACGAAACATGCGTGCCATTCCTGCTCAATGCATTTATCGTTCACCGCGTTCAAACAAACCCAACCAGTCGCGTCGTCCATGGAGAATGGTGGCCACTTCAATTCCGCCTTCGATCAGAAAATAGCAGATAACGTAGTTTTGAGCAGGATGTCTGGCTGGAAAGACGTGAAGCCCCGGACGCAAATCGTCGCGCCTCTGGCCAATCCCGAAATTTGCGGCCAGCGTTTGCAGTGTCTGGAAGAGTGCCTCAATCACATCGTCCGCCGCCTGGGGATTACTGTGAGCAGTGTAGTCCGCAATCTCGTTCAGATCTTCTTCCGCCTGATGGGAAAGACGATAAACGCTCATTCCGAATCCAGCGTCGCAGCGTGTGCTCGATGTTTGATTTGGTCAAAACGCTTTTTCAGCGTTTCGTCGTCATACTCGTTGAATTCTCCGGCATCAAGCTGCTGACGACCGTTGTCGATCTTCTCCAGGGTGTCTGTGCGTCGTCGCAACAAATCCACCGCCGCATCCAACGCTGCTCTTCGGTCACAAAACTCACCGCGTGCAACTTGCCTATCGATGAATTCGTTATTCTGAGGTGAAATCTCTATTTGCATCGCGTCCTCCCCATTTTGTTTTCGCGTCTCGCAGAGGTTGTTCCATGGTAAAGTCATCACATGGTAACGTGAACTGTAAAACTCTTCAAAGACGAAGATGCTTTGTACCGGAGGGCTGACGCCACTCCGCTCGCCGAACGCGGCGGGCGAACGCCTGTGCTCAAGCAAATCGCTTTCGACGAGTCCACTTTCCTGCGTGGCCGAAAAGTCGATGACCGATTTTGTTTCCGAACCTGTAAACGTCGCGGGAGTGAAGATCAGGATTTTGGATGGCCGGATTCGCTGGTCTTGTTATCCTTCACCGTTCCGGAACCGCAGCAGCGCTCGGCAATCATGGCGTACATTCGAAAGTTTATGATGAGTACCGTACGAAAAGTCGACTTGATCTCCGTAGAAGATTATCTCGCTGGCGAACAAGAATCGGCGGTGAAACATGAATACGTCGCGGGGCGGATTTACGCGATGTCCGAAACGCAAAACGCACATAACATCATTGCCAGCAGCGTACTCGGTTCAATGGGCCAGCAACTTCAAGGCAAGCCATGTCGAGCATTCAATTCGGACACGAAGATTCGTGTGCGAATGTCGAATCAAACTCGTTTCTATTATCCCGATGTCTCGGTGATCTGCCGCCCGAATCCTCAGCGCGATGTGTTTCAGGATCTGCCGAGCGTGATTGTCGAAGTGTTTTCCGAGAGTACTCGGCGAATCGATGATGGCGAAAAACGCGAAGCGTATCTGACCATCCCAAGTCTGACGCACTACATTCTTCTGGAACAGTCGGCCATCGGAGCCGTCGTCTACGAACGCGGGTCGGCTGGCTTTGAACGTCGTGTGCTGACAGAGCTGACGGACAGTATTCCACTGGCGGAATTGAACATCAGTTTGTCCCTGGCCGCTGTGTACGACGGCATCGAATTCAGTGACGAGTGACGTATTCGCCGGAGTCCTGGCTTTAGTCGGCCGTATTTTCGCAGGATATGGGCAGCGTTAGCCGAACACACCTTTTCTTAAGTTTTCCCCTGGATGCGTTGCGCTCCGCTGCTCGCACCCTACGACGAAATTCTTCCCGATGGAAATCTCTGACGAACAGCAGGAACGAAAGCGACTGCAGGCCGAAAACACAGAACTGGCAACTCTGGCTGGCGGGTTGGCGCATGAGATTCGTAATCCGCTCTCGACGATCGGGATGAATCTGGAGTTGCTGGCTGAGGAACTGGAAGGCGACGATTCGCAACGAGCGCGACGCATGCTGCGGCGGATTGCAAGTCTTCAGGGCGAATGCCGCAACCTCGAAGAGATTCTGAATGCCTTCCTGCAATTTGCCCGCGCAGGCGAACTGCATCTGGAAAAGGGGAATCTCAACACGATCCTGACCGACTACGTGGAGTTTCTCGAACCGCAGGCCAACAGCATGGAAGTCGAGCTGCGTCCGCATCTGGACACCGATCTTCCAGTCGTGATGCTGGATCGATCTCTGATGCGACAGGCGCTGGTGAATCTGTGCCGCAATGCGATCGAAGCCATGCCGGAAGGCGGCTCCATCGATCTGCTCACCCGCACCCGCGGCGAACAGGTCGTACTGGAAATCATCGACACGGGAAAAGGCATGGATGAAAAAACCCGCGGGCAGATGTTTCAGGCGTTCTTTT
>JANOUN010001196.1:0-3726 GCA_031416875.1 Planctomycetota bacterium
GTCTGGACGAAACTGCCGCGATTTCGGAGCTGACTTCATCCGTGTCGTCATCTGCTCGGCGCGGTATGCCTCGCCACGAACTCGTATCACTCCTGCGAGATGAAATGGCTGGACGTATGCACTGCGGCGTGCATACCGTCATACTGATTGACGACCTGCACCGCGCTCAAACCCACCTGGAATCACTTCTGCGCGTAATGACAGCCTTGAATGCCGCGACTTCCAATGCCAGCGGTCAAGGGAGGCTGACAGTCATTGTGGCATCCGACCGACCTCTTGCCAATGGATTGTCGCTGGAATCGCTGTTACAGATTCGCCTGAGTCCGTTGGATTCAGGCGAGTCGTCGGATTTTGTCCGTTCGCTTGCCCGTCGTTATAATATTCCTGCTGCTTGTTTGGACGACAATGCGGTCCGTGCGATTTACGATCAGAGTCGCGGCAACACGGCACGTATGTCCCGCGTGTGTGAACTGATCTCTGTCCTGCACGAAACGTCACCGGAAACTCAGATCACGTCAGAGACGATCTCCGCAGTGGTGAGTGAGTTGTCGCCGCGCGCGGTGGCGTAAACGATGCGATTTTGGGTGGGGTGGCATTCCCGTGCCCGTTGATGACTACGTTGCATTGGATGGCAATCCCGCTGTTCATTGTCCCAGCCATGTTCATTCCCGTGATCAAGCTGTTGAGCGATCTTTCTTAAAGCGCTGTGAGGAATTGTGTCCTGAATTCAGTCGATCCGGGGAGCTCCTGCCGCATACAACGGAGTTGCTTTATCCACCTTTGGCGTTTCAATCGGTCGGTTCTCCATTGCGACCTCTTCCGCAATATCGTTATCCAGAATCATGATTTTCTGCCAGATCTTACGACTGATCCCGTTCGTGAGCGTTTCGATATCGTTCACCGCCTGCAACACCACGCTGTCCGATGTGCTTTGAGCGTACAACGCGGCCAGCTTGCCGATGAGCGACAACAGCTCGCTGCAGTAATCCAGATAACGCGCCAACTGGAAGGGTGTCAGGGTTCGTTGCGGAGACGATTTCGTGCGCTTGCCTCCCGCAGATATCATCTGACTGGGATCTTTGGTGAGCTGATGCATATCAATGACGTGTGAAATAGCTCTCAATTCGTCAATCCCATGCAGGATTTTGGCACGCTTCATCCGCGATTCCAGTGAGAACAGGAAGAACAGCGAGGCACCGGTCAGGACGACAGCATTTGTTCCTGCCTCCAGTTCTTCGATACTGAAGCCTTCCGCCTGGATTCGTACCCGTCGAATCAGGAACCATGCAAGGCACCCGGCGGCGGCAATCACCAGAATCACAGCAAACCGAATGGCCTTATAAGGCCGTGAAACCCATGCGATCCGCCCGCAGGTTTCAGCCGCAATTGCCGACACCTCTTTACAGACGCCGTTCAAACTGGCGCCGGGAAATCTTTCTTCGATTCGTTTTGCCAGCGTATCGAGCGTCCAGATGGTTTTTTGCGGGTCGAGTCTTCTGTACATCGGTTCAACCCTCGACAATGATTTCTCAAAAGGCCTCTACTTTTCGCCGAAGAAAAACAAACGGCGAATGGCGTGCAGCAGACCTTCGGGTGTGCCGGCTTTGGCTTCATCCTTGAGGGCTTCGAGCGGCGGATGCAGCAACTTGTTGACGATTCGCTGGATAGTCGCTTCGATGGCCTGACGCTGCGGATCGTCGAGTGTCGGGATTTTTCGATACAGCCGTTCGAGTTCTCCGCGACTGATATCGTGCCAGTGTTCGCGCAGGCGGTGAATCACAGGGCCCGTGGCGCGGTGATAGATTTCCTGCATAAACGTCTGTGTCTGGTTCGCGATGATCACCATCGCTTTCTGAACTTCGTCCTCTCGTGCCTTACGATTGCGATTGCAGGTTTCCTCCAGCGCATCAATGTCATAGAGGAAGACGTTATCGTCCACATTCGCGACAGCAGGATCGAAATCCCGCGGTGCAGCCAGATCGAGGATAAACACCGGATGGCAGTTTGAGCGGGCTCGAGCAGCGGCGAAACGCTCTTTAGAAATCAGGATTTCAGAGGCACCGGTGGTGCTGACGATCACATCCGCTTTGGCCAGCCATTCGTCCAGCGTTGCATAATCGACCGCTTCGCCACGAAACTGCGCCGCCAGACGTTCCGCGCGGTCTCGACTGCGATTGGCGACAACGATCCTGCACGCACCTTCGGATTGCAGGTAGGTGAGCGTTTCCTCCGCCATTTCACCGGCGCCGATTACCAGCACCGTCTTATTGTCGAAGCGGCTAAAGATGCTTTTGCCGAAGTCCCCGACGGCGACGCTGGCGATTGACACACGTCCGTCAGCAAGGCCTGTTTCCGTGCGGACCTGAGCCGACACCTTGAGTGCATGTTGAAACAGCACGTTGGTGAGCGGACCGCAGGCATCATGTTCCTGAGCGATGCGGTACGCTTCTTTGACCTGGTTCACGATCTGCGGTTCGCCCAGAACCATGCTGTCGATGCTGCAGGCGACCTGAAATAAATGCGACACGGCATCCACGCCGGATTGAGCCAGGACGGAATCGACGAAGTCGTCGGTTGGCACATTGTGAAACCGTGAGATAAACCGGGTGATGTCGTCGAAGGAAACGCCAGCGTCGTCCTGTTCGTCCGCGGCGTAGATTTCGACTCGGTTGCAGGTGGAAAGCACGACGAGTTCGGAGTCCGGATGAACCTCATGCCATTGGTGATACGCGCGCTGAAGCTCTTCCGCGTTTGAAAACGCGAGGCGTTCTCGCAGCTGCACGCCGGCTTTGTGATGATTGCAACTCACAACAAGCACATTCATTGCGGCATGTCCTGTCCGCCCGGAACAGCGTCAACGGGTGCATCGCCGATAACGCCCGTTTTCGGAACGGGTGAGCCGGAATGAAAGGTACTCAGATTGCCGGAACCTGACAGGATCATTGGTCCCAGCACGGTCGTGAGCAGGAATCCGGCGCTCAGCAGCGACAACTGTGCCACAGCCTTACCCGTCTGATGAGAACTTGCCAGGACGCGGATAAGCACCACGATCATGGCGACCCAGACGATCACCGTCGTAATGATCGTCGGATCGGTCCAGCTAATGGAATTAGTGCCATCGGTGCCGCGTGACCAGAAGATCAGGATAAAGCCTGTGACGAGACCGATCGTCAGGCATGGGACAGAGAACACAACCATCCAGCGATTGACGGCTGTCAGATTTTCGAGGCTGGGGAGTGTCAGCTTTTGAAGCCAGCCTGAGCGACTTCGCAGGCGATGATGATGCAGCAGATACATGAGTCCGGAGATCGCCGCTCCCACGACGGCCGCGATTCCCAGCACGAGCGACGCGGCATGAAACATCCCCAGTCTCCGCAAAGCCAGCTGGTCGAGGTTGCCGGTCGCCTGCCGGCTCACAAAAACAGCGACGATTACCAGCAGCAGAATTGCGGGCAGCATGAACACCCCGTGCGCCAATTGCCGGTGTGTCAGCAGCAGCACCAGGTACAGCAGCCCACCGATCCACGCCAGAACGAGGAGCCAATCCTGTTGACTGCTGAGCAACGGCGGCAATCCTGCAGTTTGGCTGCGCGTGATCAGATTGGCCGTATGCGACAAAAAGCCAGCGACGGTGAAGGCCAGCACAACAACGCGAGCCAGCGAGGATTGTCGGCGCAGCAGGAGCCATACTTCGCCGATCAACGAAACGGCGTAGCTCATTAGAAA
>JANOUN010001197.1:0-2118 GCA_031416875.1 Planctomycetota bacterium
GGACACCCTGAAAGGTCAGGCGTCGCTCAAACTGGAAGGACATGTCGGTGAAGTCAATTGCGTTGCATTCAGCATCGATGGAGAACGGCTGGCATCGGGGGGAAACGACCGGACGATCAAGGTATGGAATGCAGCGAGTGCTCAGGACACGCTCCCGCTGACCGGGCATACCGGCCCGGTTTACAGTATCGCTTTCAGCCCGGATGGGACTCAGTTGGCATCCGCCAGTTTTGATGGGACGGTTAGGCTATGGAACGCCATGAACGGTGATTGTGTTGCGACTCTCGAAGAGCACACCAGCGGAGTCAACAGCGTGGCATTCAGTCCGGATGGGCAAACGCTCGCCTCAGCCAGCCTCGACCAGAAGATTGTGATTTGGAACGTGGCCAGTGAAAAGAAGGAGCGGACGCTGGACGGACACACTGAGGCAGCCTGGAGCGTTGCTTTTAGCCCGGACGGAAAATGGCTCGCGTCGGCCAGCGGCGACCAAACGATCAGAATATGGGACCCCAGGACAGGTATGGAGATTGGCAAGCCGATTCAACACACCGTCGCGGTTATGGAAGTGCATGGAGCCCGGACGGGAAATTTTTGGCATCGGCCGGATGGGAAAGTTTCAAGCCCGCTGAGCTGAAGAGTTGGAACGCAGCGGACCGAAGTGAATATCGCTCGTTGCCCTGCAGCAGCACGGTCGAGACGATTGCATTCAGCCCGGACTCGAAATACCTGGCCACCGGCGATCGCGATGGAACGGTGGTCCTGTGGGACCTGGCTACCGATCAAGAAAGGTCTACCTTGAAAGAGCATACGGCCAAACACTATATCAACGGAGTGACATTCAGTCCCGATGGAACGCTGTTGGCGTCGGCCAGTGCTGACGGCACAGTCATCATCATGGACCTCTCGTCGCCGCCGGTTGCCTTAACGGTTCCCGTGATTCCAGAGTAAGTTTCAGGAATGAGGACTGTGCGAAAACATGATCAGATACGCTTTTCACAAGCGAACTTTCCCGGCTTCACCAGGGAGGCCGAAGTGTCTTATTGTGACGCAACATTTCAGGTCAATCGATATTGACCTTTTAATCATTTGTTGAATTGAAAAATCCAGCTTGCGAAAGAGAAAAACGGCAGTGTCTCCCATGGAACGGAAACATCGACATCAAGATCCGATTGCTGCCACGACAATCCCAGTGCGACAGGCATCGGGCTGTCGGCTATGAGGCTTGCCACCTCATCCCCGCGGCCCATTAAGAATCCCATGGCCAGAATCCACAAGTATCTTGAGTCGGCCACCGCCATCCAGGAGGTCGAATCTGGCAACATGCGGACACCCGTCCGGACCGTTTGTGATCGTGACAGGTTCGCATTGCCGCGAAATGGTGCGAGTGCCCGCGTCATCTGCTTATCTCCACCGAGGGCGAATACCAGTGCTTCGCGGTTTGGGACTGCAATTCGCAGCATTTGGTTCATCGACAAATGAAGTGCGCGGCATAGAAATCAGTGATTATCGGATGAGCGCAAACTTTGCGAGATGTAACGCATAGAGTTTGGCGATGAAGTAATCATGATCGCGGTAACCATAAGCCATTCTTTGGAGGGCACCGATCTTGTTGTTGATGCCTTCGAGTCGGCCAGTCGAGATGGGGAAGTCGTACCAGTTGAGGATCCCGGTCCTGTGTCCTTGCAGAGTGTTGGCGGGCTTCAAATCGCGATGAATGATATTCTGCTGGTGTGCGTAGTGCATCGACTCTGCCAGTCGCCTGATAAGCTTTGCGGCAAGCTTTGATGCCACTGGTTTATCGCGATGCAGGCGAGACAAACTGCCGCCTTCGACATAGTCCATCGTGTAGAAGTGCTGTCCGTTGTGGATTCCCACTTCATGAACCGAAACAATCCCTGGGTGCGACAGCTTCGCTGCTGCTTTGGCTTCTGCCTCAAATCGCTGAACATCCTGCGAGTTCGCCAGTGCTCCAGCTCGAATCATCTTCAGAGCCACGATCCGCTTCAGCTTTGTTTGTTGGGCTTTGTAGACAACTCCCATGCCTCCAGCCCCAAGTTCCTCCAGAATTTCATACTCGCCAAAATAACGCACAACCGATGCCGCTGGAGAGTTCTTTTG
>JANOUN010001198.1:0-1911 GCA_031416875.1 Planctomycetota bacterium
ATCGAAAGAGTTTCGGCAAAGGCATGTGCATCGATTCCGATGGCTGCAGCAATCGCGAGGTGTAGTAGCGTGTGCTCAACAGCATGGCCTGATCGGCCACGACAATGGTGTCACCGTCCTGAAAATCCTTCGCCAGATGCCGCACCGCAGCCCGCATACCGCAGTCTTCCGAAATCTGCAGTTCATCACGATAGCAGAAATGCAGGTACAGCATGTTCACAATCAATAACGCCGCCGCTGCCTTCGAGAGTTGCCTTGGCAAGACCTTCACGACGACCCAAGCCACGGCACAAAAGAAAAATGCACAGGCAGTCAGATAATGCCGGGCGGTTATGATGGGTAGTGAAACAATCGAGACCACCGCTGAACACACGATCGGCGACGCAGTCATGCACAAGACAAGCATTGCTCCGCGAGTTCTGGCTTTCCATGCAAAGCATCCCAGCACCAGCAGGCTGATCAGCGACACGCTCAGGGCCAGTGCAGAGTCTCGCTGTTCTGCACGCAGGTTTTCATGGACGATCAGATCCAGCCAAGTTTTGGGGATCGTCCACCAGTTCATGTCGGGAATCCAGTAGTCTGCCCGAGCCTGCTGAGTTTGAGACAACAGCACGGATAACCAAGGCAGAAATGTCAGCCCGATTGCGATCATGGCGATGATTGGCGAAAAGAACGGACGTAGTCGTCGATGGTCTGCGTGCGAGGAATCGCAGTTCATCACTCGGAGAGTGATGTCTACTGGGAGTTCGGAACTCTTGGCGAGTTCCTCTACAAGGACATGCTTATCTGCCGCTCGCCTGATGTACAGGCTGATAAGAAAACACGACTGACCGAAGACTGTGAACACACCGTAATTGTGTGTGTACAACAAGGCCGACCCAGAAATGGCGTATCCGATCCACCACCGCCGGTGAGGACTTGCAAGGCCTCGCAACAGCAGCCAGCTTG
Source organism: Planctomycetota bacterium (assembly GCA_031416875.1). Taxonomy (GTDB): domain Bacteria; phylum Planctomycetota; class Planctomycetia; order Planctomycetales; family Planctomycetaceae; genus SXXK01. Next base: position 949 of record JANOUN010001198.1, read on the forward strand.
AGGCCACGGAAAGACACGCGGCCATGGAATACATACGAGCCTCAACGGACCATTGAATATGAATCCCGCTCACTGCATAAAGTGCCGCCGCAAGCACACCAACCGCGCGGGATTCACGCTTCGCATCCGCGTCGGTTGTTCCGGCGAACGCATCGCGACAGAGCAAGTACAGCGTCAGCAGCGTGAACATGTCGCACGTCACTGACAGCAGTCGCTGAGCAACTTCAGAGTCTCCAAAGACAGCAATCCAGCATTTCAGGATCATATAATAGAACGGCGGATTAAAATCATTCGCGGTTCGCCGGACAATCTCGCCGAACGAAAACTTCGTTGCCATCGTCCACGAATACGCTTCATCCAGCCAAAAGCTGTGAGCGTCGATTTGGTACAGCCGTAGAATGATCGCGGCTGCCGCGACCAATATTACGCAGATGAAAGCAGCAGATCGGCTCATAGCTGGCTCTTCACTTGACGGGTTGCAGAGTTGCAAAGTGGATGCCACTTTCTGAGTGACGAGAATGCAACGATTCCGCGTTAAGCACCGTCCGTCACTGAGAGGCTACCCGAAAAGAGCAGGAGACGTAAGAGTAGTCAATGCTGAAGTTAGTTCGTCGCTGAGCAAAGGCCAGGCTTCCAGCATTGGCATCCTCTGTGGAAGACTTCCGTGTTTTTGAAACGAACTGACAAGCTGGAAGCTTATCCCACGATTCACTGGTGATTTGCATCTGATTCGTGTCTTTCGGCATCTGGACGCAAGAAGGCGACCAAGAGATTGCCTTGAGACGCTGTTGCATCTGAATGCTGGTCGCTACGCTGCCGCTTCATGGAGACGACTCGGCGTGTTTCCGGAATGATTTCTCTTCACTACAGCAGTCACAGGTTGCCCTATGAAAATTGTCCGAATCCAGTTGCGCGAAGGTGATATTTGTTTTGCCAGCCAGAAAGCAGACGGTTCGCTGGAAC
>JANOUN010001199.1:0-9471 GCA_031416875.1 Planctomycetota bacterium
GACGGAACCATGCCGCCGTCATCAACAGTCGTATGTCGGCGATTCGCTCCAGTGAGCTGCAGCGGCAGAAAATACAGTGCATTGAGAAGGCCCCAGGCCAGGAATGTCCAGTTAGCGCCATGCCAAAGACCGCTGACCAGAAACACGACCATGGTATTGCGGATCATTCTTGGTCGCGAACAACGACTTCCACCCAAAGGCATATACACATAGTCGCGAAACCAGGTGGAAAGAGAAATGTGCCATCTCCGCCAGAATTCGGCGATGTCACGAGAGAAGTAAGGAAACGCAAAATTCTGCATCAGTGAAAAGCCAAAGAGCTTTGCAACTCCCACGGCAATGTCTGAGTAGCCCGAAAAATCGCAGTAGATCTGAATCGCAAACAGAAAAGCGCCAAGAAATAACGAAAGACCAGAGTAGGCGTCAATGTTTCCAAATGTCAGATTCGCCAGAGCTGCGCAGTTATCAGCAATCACGACTTTTTTGAACATGCCCCAAAGGGCCTGCCGAAGCCCGTCGATGGCTGTGCTGCTGTCAAAGCGGCGCACTTGCAGGAACTGGGGCAACAAATGTCCGGCTCGCTCGATCGGACCTGCAACCAGCTGAGGAAAGAACGTGACAAACGAAAGATACGCGATGACGTTTTTGGTAGGCTTCAGCGTACCCCGATACACATCAATGGATGAACTGACCGTCTGAAACGTGTAAAAGCTGATGCCAACGGGAAGCACAAGATCCAACCGCGGAGCAAAACTTCCCAGCCCCGAAAGCTGCAGAGCTTCCGTCAATGAATCGACGAAAAAATTGTAGTACTTGAACAGAGCCAGCGTCCCGAAATTCAGAAGGATGCTGACACTCAGAAAGGCTCGGCGATAAAACACGGACCTGGACCGACTGATCGCATTTCCTACAAAAAAATCGAGCAGGGATGTTGCCAGAATCATGGACAGGAATCGAGGATCCCACCATCCATAGAATACCAGGCTTGCCGCCAGCAGAAGGCAGTTCTGCGTTCTCCAGGAACTTCCGCAGAGATACCAATAGGAAAAGAAGATCAGGGGCAGGAAGATCGCAAACTCTAATGAATTGAACAGCATAATGGATGCAACCCTTAGCGAAGATGTGGTGGTCTGGGTTCCATGAACATCTCTCTGCGAGGTTTCAGATTTATTCCCGCAAAGCTAAATCAAGGTCACCGACATTTGTTCATGCGGCGCGCAGGTTTGCCGACTGCGGATGCTCGGTGGGGCTGCCGCTGGCTATCTGCAGATAAACTCGGGCATTTGTGTCCGCATGATCCTGAATCGTCGGAAGCAACTCGATGTCAGAACCAGACAGCATCGCGAGTGTTTGACGGTAAAATCCTGGCTTAAACTGCCGATCAAGGCGATCGTCAATTTCAACCGGCGTGAGTTCAAGGGAGTCCCGTTTCTGTTCCTGCAGCTGTTCGAGCGGGCATAGCAGCAGCCGCCGTTTTGTTGTTCTGAGCTCAATGCCCCATCGACCCGCAGACTCCCAATTTGCATGATAGCTGAATAATGTCCCCCGGTCTGTCATCCCAGCGCCACTGAACACCGAAGCCTGCGGATGCCAACTTAGCCCGCGACTGACAAAACTGCTGAACCGGAGCGGGCATCCGCCGATAAACATGGCAAGGTCAATCACATGAGATGAATTGGCAAGCATCCAGTTTGCAAGGACTTCGGGCGGATGCGAGCCCTGAGTAATGCGACTGGTCCATTCAGTGAATTCGAAATGCATGGAAAGCAGACCGCCATCTTCTTCACAGGCACTCCTTGCTGCGAATGTCGATGCCAGAAAGCGACGGTTATAAGCAACCCGCACTTCGGCTCCTGACTTCTGAGCAAGACCGGAGAGATGTTGCAGCTCAATGTCGTTCAAACCAGCCGGTTTCTCGACAAGAATGCTCCTGACACCCGCTTCAATCAATGCGGACGTCGTCGATGCCAGTTGGTTGATGCTGACAGCCACGAACGCAACAGACGGCAAAGGTGCAGGCTGCGATTCCAGCCATCGCTGAAGCCCACCCGCAACGGCCGGAACGCCTGTCGCCTGCTGAAAGGCCATGACTGAGGTTTCACCGCGTCCAATCACTGTCATCTGAACGCGCAGAGACTGAAGTACCTTCGCGTACTCGACCGCCATTTTGCCGGCACCTACCAGCAGCACAGTTTTATTCATGTAATCGGACATGCAGAGGCATTCTTATCTTTGTTGCTCCGGTAATGATGCAGCAGGGCGTGCAACAACTCCAGGTGCAGATTCTGTGACTGCTGAAACGGAGTCAGCCCGCAGCAACCGTGCGACAATAAGTCGCGCACGACATGCTGGGTCAGTTGACTCTGAAATGGGATCTGGACTTTTCTGGTGCTCAGAATCGTGTGATCTGAATCCGTCGTAATGATTTCGCTGCTCGATTCATGAATCAGATAGACATGACTTGAATTTGAAATCCGGATCGTGTGCGGCTCGCGACTTCCACGTTCAGAACTAATTCGAAATTGTGGCGTCCTCTGCGAAAACGAAGGACGCAGGAGATTCCTATCAACAATGCCGTTCTCCGCTCTCAATTCCCCGGAAATGTTGCCGAAGAATTCCACATAACCCGGACGTTTTGCTTCGCAGACGATCGGGTCCAGAGCGGATTCCGTGATCCGTGCGTTCACGGACAGATGATTTGTTCCCACCAGACCGGCATTCGCGGAGGCCAGAAAAACAAACAAGTCCATGAAATGAATCGCGTTGCAACCTAATCCCCATTCGCCGCCAGTCACTTCAAACGTGTGTGGCAACGAACTGCGGAACAGCTCGCGCAACTCCTGATAAAAGCCATAAAGCCGGCGCGGACAATTCACATAGGTTGTCACATCACTGTCAGAAGCTAACGTTGCAAACTGCTGATAGTGCAGCGGATCCTGAAACAGCACCTTTTCAAGTACGAGAAATCGGACGGACCGCAGTTGCAGAAGTTCCCGCAGAACCTGGAGGCGGACGCGCGAAGTGGTGGCAATGATGGCAACGTCCACGACAGCAGGCAGCTCTGAAATGGATGCCAGGATCCGCAACGTGGGGACAACATTCGCGGACGCAGCTTCGCTCCAGCGCTGTTTGGCATTTTCCGCCGCCTCGGCACGTGGCTCAACCACGCAAACGTCAGTAGAACCATCGAGCATCTTCAGCGACTGAAGATGCCGACTTCCCAACTGACCAGCACCTATGATCGCGACTGTTGCCACAACTGCCTCTTGCGAAGAATCAACGTTCCCTCCTGTGACGAAAGGATTGAGGGAAATCTAAGGAAATCCGCATTTTGCGCAAAGAGCGATTCTATCAGGCAACCTTACAACTGAGACTTGCATTCCACGCACCCCGGCCTCCGTATCCCCCGTGGTTTCCAGGAAGTTCAAGGATTGGCAAGCCGGACGCCGCAAAGTCTGAGTAAACTCCCGTGAGCGACGCAATCGTGGCATCGGAGGCGTCACCCGGGAGCGCTGGCATGATGTCAAAGCAGGTCACAGGCTGGCCGTAAATCAGCGACAAAGATCGAGCGGCCGCCGACATGTATGTCACAAACGCTTTCGGCAAGTATCCCTCTCGGATACCGAACAGTTCGATCAGATACGGCAGCTTTTCGCATCCCTCGGGGCCGGATGTTTCTCGCGGATGAAGTATAAATCGCGATTTGGACACGCCGTGATGCTTCATCGCGGCATCCACAACCGCCTTTGCATCCACATGGACTCTGAGATCACGTTCCAGCGGTTGCGACAAGAAGACAATTTCGTCCCGGATCGGCAGCTTTCCGGCCACATTGCGACGGAACATCCGATAGTCGTTGAAAGTCACTCTTGCAGGAGCCACATTCAGCTTATAGCTTGTAAAGAAATCCGCATCATGGAGGGATGGAAGCTGGGCCTGCATGCCGGGGATCCATGCATGGAACGTCTTTTTTCGCACTCCTGAATGAAATGTCCTGAGTGCCGCTTCTGTGACACCCGCACCTCCATCAACGACGATCAGTCGTTCATGCGGAACAGTGTTGATCAGGTGGCTCTGCTGACTTTGAAACCCGCCGGTATAGATGTTTGCACAGGAACCCATATTCCGCTGAATTGACGACGCAATCAAAGGAAAGAAGAGCTGAGAGACCTTATTGAGTTTCAGATTCCACGATTTTTTCCAGTGTCGATCGATCAGAGAATCAGTCAGTTGATAAAAATGGGCCCGCTTGCGAGACCAGATACGAGGACTATGAAACATGACCAGAAAATTGTTTTCGTTCGGATGAAATCGGTCTCTCGCTTCAGTTGCATTCAGAATCTGCAAAGGTGTGCAGGCGAGAAAAAGATTGGCCTTCTCCTTCTCTGTTTCCATTGGATTTTCCTTCATGATGTCCAACTTTCATCGCCTTTCGTTAAATAGATCAATGGCCCGCTTAAACACTGGGGGTTGAATTTGGTTTGCGGAATCGCGTTGAGCGATTTTGCTGCCCGTACTCGCGACTATGGAGCTTGCCTCCATAGGGCGATAATCAACACCAGTAACGAGCCCGTCACACCAGTTCTTCAAGCGGCCTTCTGTGCGGAAGGCATCGCCTTCAGAATGCTGAGAACGGATTCCAATACCGTCTCGACCAAGAGTTGCCGCATGTCGCCTCCGGGAGCCTGCAGCACATGATTTTGCGGCGCGTGCAGCGGGAATGGCCCGAATCGACTGGGATTTGTCGGGCCAAATAACCCAAGCGTCGGCCGTCCGAGTGCCGCGGCGATGTGAAGCGGCCCGCTGTCATTTGCAATCACCAGCGAAGCCCTGCCCATCAGCTCGACCATTTGCAACAACGTTGTCTTCTGAGTCAGGTTGATGAATCGCTCAGGATGGCACGTCGGCGGATCGTCCCAGCGGAGATGACTGTCCCAGACAACGAAAGGCTTGCCTGAAGATTCCAGCAGGGCCGTGGCCAACTCAGGGAATTGTTTCCATTCCTTATGCGGACCTCGACTGTTTGGAATCATCACGACTGGTCCTACATGTGCCAGCCGCGGATCCAGTCCGTCGATTTGATCACCCCGAATCCTGATCGGCGAACGCAGCTCTGATTTCAGCCCGATTGCTGTCAGAAACTGGAGCAGCTTCTCGATCGCATGCGATTCGCTTCCGCTGTCGGGGAGCGCAACGATTCGATTGTATGCAAAACGACTTCCTTCACGAGCCTCAGCTGTCCCCACCTTGAGCGGCGAATTGGAAGCCCAGGTCATTAGGCCGGTGCGCAGCAGACCCTGGAAATCCAGTACGGCATCGTATCGGCTCGTGCGAAGCAGCTTCATGACAGAACCAATTGCCATGATCCCCTTCAGCCCTGGCGCATGATTAAACTCGATGATGTCACCATTGACCGTCGGGCAACGCTTCACGACTTCTGCAAATCGCGATTTGACAACCCACGAAATCGTGGCATCCGGCATCTGATCACGAATCGACTGCGCGACGGGCAAAGCGCAGACGATATCTCCCAGCGAACTGGGCTTTAGAATGAGGATTTGCATGGAAGTTGTCTAAGTCCGAATTTAAGCGGCTTTGCGCAGCTGCGGATTCAACTCTGCGTCGTTGTACATCTTGAACTGAAAATAGACCCGGAAACTGCGGGTTTTCCTGGATGTCTGCTGCAGCAGATCTTCCAGGGCCCCGGACAGATCAGAAATCTGGCGTCGGATCACGCTGAGCTTGCCCGCACACTTCGTCTGATGCTCAGGGGTCGCGTCGGTCCGCATGACTTCTTCATGCATATGGAACTCCTTGAGCGCCAGGATCGACAGGCGGTCAATCATCATGCCTGGCGTTTCTGAGTTGAAAGGACAACCTGACTCCGCAGGCCGAAGTTCGCCGACCAGCCACTGATCCATTTTTTCCACCAGATCATTCCGGCGCTGATTAAAGCGATCGATCGCGCGCTTCGCCTGCAGTACACGCTCGGCTCCCAGGTCATTCCGACGAGCAATATCTTCTTCGTGCCAGAGGGAAAAATTCTCAAAGTGGTTCTGTTGAACCATGGCCACAAATCCATCACCTGTGATCGATGGATCCTGCTGATGCCAAAGACGCGTGCACTGCTGATGCTGAAATAGGATCTGTTGAACATCCATTTTGAAAGAACCTCCTAACCCGCTTTACGCGAGCTTGAAAAACGGCTGGTCCAGATCTTGATGGCATTGCAGATGAGGTCGTCCGTCGTGCGGGCCAGCTGCCCGAGCCACGGATGCCGAATCCGAAATCCGTTCTCAATCATTGTCCGACCAGTGTGCTGCACATATTGCAGCCGATCGTAGTCGAATTCCTGATAATGCGCGAATCTGGCAGCATTCTCGGGGCTCTTTGGTGTCAGATCCATTCGCAGGAGACTGTTGAATTCTTCAAGCGTGCGAGGCGTATACGCGACGTCCAGCTCATCGAAAAACGAAGGACCAAGCATAATCACCACCTTACCAGCCCAGCACGCTTCGACTGTGATAGTTGATCCAAATGTGACCACCGTGTCACTCCATTCCATCACACTATAAGAGTTGACAGTGTCTGTTGGATAGTAGAGTTTTACATTCGGTAATTCCGCAACAGCCTTAAAGGGCGTCAGGATATCTCCGGACATATCGGCCTGGTTTGGATGAAATCGCACCAGAAACATGTAGTCAGGGTTTTCTCGACAGACCTTTTCGACAATCGGCCCGTAGTCCAGAAACAGCGACACCCACTCTTTACCCAGTGACTCAAACTCATCCTGACTGCTCAGGAACACACTAATCCGCTTGCGATAATCGCCTGCTTCCGGCGGCACAAAAGGCGTTCGATGCTTCCTGGCATACTTGTTCCCGCGCGGCTGACGATTACGCGCATAGTAACGGGCTGCCACGTCGTAGTCGGCAGGATGGCTCAAAATCCGCTTCTGCACATTTCGACGGTCATGCACCATGTAACCAGGGCATATCATGGGAAACTGCCGAGCCGTCACTTCGAGCGTCGTAAAGGGAATGCCTTCCGCGCGAGCAGCAATCACCGGAAATTTTGAACATGCGTGTCGACCGTTGAAAACCTCAATCCGATCAGGACGGCGGCTCTTGACGAGGGCTTTCATCGACTTCAGAAGTCGGGATGCATTCAGAAAGTAACGCCGCTTGATTGCACCAATCACCGGACTTCGTCGGGATTCCTCAGGTAACGTTCTGAATGTGGAAATCACTCCGCTCTGCACGCCTTCAACCAGAGCACGCTGCTCACTGAACGGCAGCCGGGATTCGTCCCTGTCGACAGAAGAATCTGCCGCCAAAGGAACGGTCTCAAGTCCCAGAGATTGTGCAGTGCTGGTGACTCGCATTTTGCAGATTAAACAGGCGAGCGGGCTTCCACCGTAGTTAACAGCACACGTTCCCGCCGAAGCATTGCAGTACGTCACAATCACGCGATTTCCGCAGTCCTGCAGCTCCTTGGCGCGGGCCAGCGTCACAAGTGTATGTTTTCGCCACAGAGGATAGGCGGCATGCACAATGATCGTCTGCCCTGACGCAGCCCGATCCTGTGATTCGACACGAGGATTCTCCGCTCGCAGTTCATCATTCTCTTGTGTTGATTCGCCATCCATGCTTCTGCTCCTCGAACTCGGTGGACATTAACCTTCGAGCGTTCATCTCTTGTCAAAAGAGTAACGGCCCTCGATCCCGGACACAGTGAACTCTTAAGCCGATTTGTGCATCGTTTCGAGAGACATCTGTGCCGCGCGATCGTCGAGACCATTTCCGGCGACTCTGTGTCGAAGTTTCCAGTCGCCGGCCGAGTTCTTTTTCCACAGATGCGGAGAACGGAAACGATCGGTGATCGCATGGAAATGATCCGGATCCATCTCAATGTATTCCATCACCTCTCGGAAGTAGCGATCGGGAAACTCTCCGTCAAACTTATCGACTAACGCCACGCCTTCTTCGCGAGTAATGTGACCATTGCGGATTTCCTGAGCAGAGTCGTAGGTCGCACGTCCGATTCCAAACTTGATGAATGTCGTGTAATAGTGCAGATCATCAATCTTGTCATCGATACTGTTGTACTTGCTGTAGGTCCCCTGTGTACGGAATGGCCGAGCTCCGAATCCGCAGTTCTCGACCGCATAGTAGTAAACCTCCTGAGGAGTCCACTTCAGATAATATCCCAGATAATGAACCTGAACATCAACGCGGGCCAGTTCAGCTGCACGAGCTGGCAGAAAACACATCAGGTCGCTGACGTTGAGGTCGTATCGCTGCACGAGTTCTCCAATCGATAAACCACCCAGATAAACATCTTCCAGATTATTGAATGTGTGAAATGATTTATCTCGCAGACTGGTCACTGTATCCGCGATCGGATTCCCGTACTCCGCCTCGTTTTCGCCGTAGAAAACCAGCGGAATTCCCAGCTTTGCAGCCAGCCTCGGGCCTAAATTCTTCTGCCCCAGAATGAATGTCTGAAACGGATGAAACAAGTTCTCGATTGACAAACGTGTCAATAACCTCATGACCCGGCCATTTCGGTGAAACGAGAGATTGTCAAATCCACCAATATCCAGCCAGTTCTTCCAATTCTTATACCCATAGTCGGTATACATAATTGGCGACCAGGTGACAGTTAACGGATTCATTCCGTACTTGTATTTCAGCACATGAGCCTGAAAAGCGCTGTCCTTGCCGCCGCTTCCCGGTACGATGCAGTCATAGGAATGATCACTGCTGCGGTGTTTATCCAGAAGTTTCAGCAGTTCCTCTTCCCGCAGCTTCCAATTAATGGATTCTTTCTCTTCGGCCACGCGACATGCATCGCAAACACCACTCTGATCAAGAGCGATCGTCCTTTTTCGTGAATTGATGGTGTGGCGGAATTCAATGGCGGATGCGGGGCGTTGATTTGACATCACGCAACGAGTGCAAAATTGCACCCTGGAGGGCAAGCCGTAGAAAGTCTCAGGAGCATTTTCGCTCATAAAAAGCCTCTAATGATAAATCAATGCTGGTGATCAATAAACTCCGATCAGCGGTTGTATGCCGGCTGACCTGCTCTCAGGAACGATGTTGAATCCAACTGGCCCAATGGCGATAAAAATTCAGCCCAGCCTCAGCGCTGCGCTCAGGATGAAACTGTACACCCATAATGTTTTTTCTCTGCACAGCAGAGCAGTAACGAAACTGCCCATATTCTGTAAAGGCCAGATTGTCAGATGCCATGTCAGGCACCACATGATAAGAATGAACAAAGTACATGAAGGCACCGTCGCGGAGCCCCCAGGAATTACAATCGGTCACCCGTTCCTCTGGCAACTCAACTCGGTTCCAACCCGTATTGGGAACACGCAACTTCCGGGATTCTGAAGTCTGATCCGGTAACCGACGTACGCTGCCTGGCAGCAGGCCAAGACCCTGGTGAGCGCCGAATTCTTCG
>JANOUN010001200.1:0-1831 GCA_031416875.1 Planctomycetota bacterium
CGCCTCGCGCCCCTGATGCGTCACACGCTGCACAGTCCACAGTCGTCCTCGTCGCCGTTCGACACTTGCGCCACCCTCAAAACGCAGCGGCGTCAGTCGTGCCTGAATGCCCCATTCAACGGGCGATCGGGTCTGTGAAAACGTCACGGGAACCTCCGGCATTCGCACATGGCGAAACTCCGGATGCCGTCGACAGATATCTTCGCACAGAGCTGTCATCGCCCGGCAAAAATCAAAATGTTGGGCCACGCTGGTTACTCTCCCGATCCTTCGGAAGTTGAACAATCCCGAATTTACCACATTGACTGGCGACGCAGCGTAGATCGACGCTCCGTTTCCGACAAGTTCAAACACGGGGAGCACAGATCGAATTTGATCAGTCACAGTGGCTACGGTTCCCCCTGATTTCGTCACTTTCAGATAAGTCAGGCTGAGCCAGCTTTGCTTGATCCACGAAGATGCCAGATGATTCACTCCTGCATGCCAGGTCGTCGGCGCCAGTTGATATGCCTTTGTTTTCTGTTTGGGGCGGTTCCTGTGTGGTCACCTTTCTCATGGATTGAGCTGCCCCTGTTGCGTCGGGAACTGCTGGAAGCATCCCAAAAGAGGCGAACGTATGCATTGCGGACGCTGATCGCGGTCATCCATGTCGTGGGTTTCCTGCGGTATTACTTCAGCGTCTACTCGCGGCGTGGTTCGATCAGGCAGTTTTCGGGGGAAGGAGTGGATGCGGTCTCCATTCAGATCATGATCGACATTTTTGCGATTGTGCTCCTGTTGCCGGCGATGGCTTGTTCAGCGATCTCCGGCGAACGGGAAAAGCAGACCCTCGGCCTGTTGCTCATTTCACGCATCCGACCGTTTGCGCTGGTCATCGAAAAATTGCTGTCGCGACTGCTGCCGATGACCACTTTACTTTTGATTACAGTCCCCATGCTGGGCGTAGCGTTTCTGCTTGGTGGCGTGGAACTGGGAGACGTGCTGCTGATTCTGTGTCTGTTGCTCACAGCCGCGATCCAGGTCGGGGCGGCTGCAATTCTGTGTTCGAGCATCTTTCATTCGGCAGTGGATGCATTCTGGGGGACGTATGCCTTGCTGGCGGCGATGTATTTTGTTCCTGGAATGATCATCGAAGCCGCAGGCGTTCCAAATTTTGCACTGCTTCAGACGTTGCCGGCTGATCAGTGGCACTTTCTATGCATGCCGTATGTTCATCGGCTTGCCGATAGTGCTGCTGGAACGGCTGCGAGACTGGTTCTGGCACCACGGACACTTCCTGTTTCTGCGTCGCCGATCGATTGCCTCCACTCCAACAGATTCTCCGGTTGCCTGGCGAGAATCCCATTCAACGCTGCTGGCCAGTTGGCCGTTGCACGTTCCACTGCTGCTCACGATCCTGTTTCTTCAATGGTGGTCGTTGCCGGAAGTGATTGGAACAACACACCGGGCCGAAGAAGTCTGTCTGATCACCGATACTGGTGTGCTGCTGACGGGGCTGATGATGATCGCTGCTGCGGGATGCCGCACGTTTGCCGCCGAACGATCCCGAGAGACGCTCGACATTCTGCTCACAACGCCCATTCGCAATCGCGAATTGCTGAATCAGAAATTGTCCGCAGTGAACCACATCCGCTGGTACATTCTCGGGGGCGAACTCGTCACAATCAACCTGCTGATTTACGGAACAATGGCACTTGTCGTGAAATACGGCGTTCTGTTGCTGCTGCCGCGAATTCCAGGACGACGGGATGCTGATACTTCGTAGGCGATGCCGCTCCGCGACTCGCACTCCATTTCACTGATGTTCGAAAACGACGCCCCTCGGCGGGAA
>JANOUN010001201.1:0-8008 GCA_031416875.1 Planctomycetota bacterium
CCCGGCCGGAGAAATCTGAAGCAGGCAAAAAGTCAACCGCATCCGCTCCTGCCAAACTTGCTGCAACTGCGAAATCCGTTCCGCCAGCCAGGACGACAGTACACTCCGGGAAATCTGCGCCGGCAACAAAGCCTGCCGCGCCAGCTTCCAAGAAAACCCCGATCCCGATTGCAAAGCCCAAAGCCCCCACGGCATCAAAATCGGGTTCCAGGACTCTGCCAAACGCCAAGGCCACCAACTCTGCTGTAAAAAAGAGCGCCACACCGGTGGACGGAAAATCCGCGGCTTCCAGCAAAAAGCAGACTGGAAAGCCGATCAAGAAGAAATAAACGCTGGCTGCGATGCGCATCCTGGTTGCTGATGTTGCAGTCGCTGAACCGAACTCGACAGAACGAAGACGCGGATCAATAATACTCCGGTGAGCGGGATGGTGTCGGTACAGGTGAGAATCTTTGCTGGGTGCACGGGGAAATTCAGGCCGCTTGTGCCGTGTCGTTCAATTTTCTATTTCTGCTTTCTGTTTTCGGTGAGACTGAAAATGAAGCGTTCTGAATCAACATTGTGGTTGCGACGAACCACTCAGATCATCCTGTTCGTGCTCTTCGCACAGTGGCTTCCCTGCAGCCTCGTGGCAAGCGCCGCGCAGGCGAAGCCTGACGAACCTGCAACCGATGAGAAAGATTCTCCAGATCCCGATGCGGCACTCGATGAACTGAAACCGAAAGCTGAAGACAATCAGTTGCGGGACGAAAGTCAATCGCTTGATCCGGCCAACAAAGATGCGTTGGCCTGGTACATGGCCGGACAGAAGGCGATGAAGCGTGGCGATCTGCAGCCTGCTGCAGATGCATTTGAGAAAGCCGCAGAAGCCTCACCGCAATCTGCCGTTCCCCTGCGTGCACTGTCGATGGTATTGCTGCGACTGGGCCGCACCGAGGAAGGCATCAGCATGGCCGAAAAGGCCATCGGACTGGATCCAAATGACGTGGAAATGCGACTGCAGATGGCTGTGTTCTATGCCACAACGCAGCGTGTTGAAAAAGCCATTACGTTGTTGAACGAAGCACTGGAATCCAAAACGCTCAAACACAATTCACCTGAGTTTGTGCAGGTCCATCAGGTTCGCGCCGCCGTCTTTCTGGCAACTCGCAATCTGAAGGAGGCTGCCGACAGCTACGAAGTGTTGCTTGATGCTCTCGAACGGCCCGAAGATTTTGAACTGACCGACCGCGAACATAAGGCGATGGTAAAGAATCGTCCTACAAGTTACGAAACTGTCGGCCGCGTCATGATGGAAGTCGGACGCCATGAGAAAGCCATTCAGGCATTTGAAGCTCTGGGTCGCATGGAAAAGGATCAGCCCGGCGAACACAACCTGCTTCTGGCCCGCGCGTACTTTCTGAAGGATAAGCTGGAAGACTGCGAGAAAAATCTGAATTTGTACTTTGACAGCGGTCGTCGCAGCAAAGAATCGCTCCAGATTCTGCTCGACCTTTATGGCGCCACAAATCGATCGGACACACTGACGGATCGCTTGAATGAGCTGAGCGAAAACACTCCGGATGCGACTTCTGTCAGGATGTTCCTTGGCCAGACGCTGCTGGATCAGGGCAAAGCTGCCGAAGCGAGTGCCGTCTATCAGGCTATCCTCGATTCGACCGGCGAAGCGGATGCCTATCTTGGGCTGATTCGCGTGGCAATGACCAAACAGGACGCCAATGGACTCATCGCGACAGTCAACCGCGCAGCGCGGTCGAGGATTCGTATTGAGGAACTGGTCCCTCTGGTGGTCAGTATTACCACCAGCGACGAATTCGCTAAGGCTACCGTCAGCACCTGTCAGACCATGTATGACGAAAAGCCTGGCGACCTGCATCCGATGGTCCCATACTTCTGTTCTTTGATTGCGGAGGCAATCAAGCAGCCTAAGGAAGAATCCGCGTTACTAAAAGCCGCACTGGAACTGAATCCCGATCGAGCGCTGCTGGAAAAAGTGCTTGAGAATTACGGCCTGAGTCAGCTGACTCTTGGTGAGTACGCGATGGCGGCAAAGATTTTCGAACAATTACTGGCGGTGCCTGGTTTAGAACCGGGTGTTCGCATCAACACGCTGTTTCGAATTTCAGGTGCTTATGCGTCGATCGAAGATATCAGTGCTGCACGACAAGCTCTCCAGGAAGCGCTGAAGATGGTTCCGAATGAGCCTCAGCTCCTGGCCCGTCTGGCAATGGTGGAAGCAGTCGACGGAAAACTGGAAGTGGCCGAAAAGCTGCTGGAAAAATCCTTGCAGGGACTTGCAGAAGATTCGGAGTTGGTCGTCGAAACCCGTATCCGCCTTGCAGGCATTTACGCTCGCCAGGACAAGTGGGAAGACGCGATCAAGCAGTATCTGCTGGCGACGGAAAATCCGACAACGAACGCAGAGACCCTGCGACTGGTTCGTATGGGGCTTTCCAACGCATACGTGCAGAGTGGAGATATGAGCAAGGGACAGAAAGTCCTGGAAGATATCTATGCGGAAGATCCGACGGATCCCGGTGTTAACAACGATCTTGGATATCTGTACGCCGATCAGGGTAAAGAGCTTGAAAAAGCAGAGCAAATGATACGGATCGCCGTCGCATCTCAGCCCGATAATCCGGCGTACCTGGACAGCCTTGGCTGGGTGTTGTTTAAGCTTGGCAGGAATGAGGAAGCACTGGAACCTTTGAAGAAGGCGAATGGCGACCCCGAATACCGTGACGCGACACTGCTTGAACATCAGGGCGATGTGCACCATGCACTCCAGCAGTCCAAAGAAGCCCATGATTTGTGGCTGCAATCGTTGAAGGTCGAACAGGAGTCACCAAAACCCGATAGCGAGGTCATGGAACGATTGAAATCAAAACTTGGCGATGCTGCACCGACGGAACAGAAACTACCAGAACCGTCACCGGAAAAGCCGGATGACGCGAAAGACAATCAGTAATCCGTGGTTTCAGGGATCCGATGACGAATGAATCTACGACCGGACGTAACCGCCAACGTCAGCCGTCCTGCTGAGGTACTGCTGTTCCCGATGGCTGACAAGTAAGAAAACACGAACTTATGGCACGGAAGACCACGATCCGAAACGACGATGCTGACCCGGACGAACGGTCGGCTTCCGGTCTTGCAACGGAAGGCATCGGAACAAGGCGAGACCAGACTCGGGACGGCGGCAGCGACAGTGACGATCCGGACCAGCAGCGGTTTGACGACGAGCTTCGGCCGTCTCGACTGGAAGACGTCGTCGGACAGAAAGCGGTCGTCGAACGTCTCCGAATTCTGCTCGAAGCAACAAAGAGACGCAAGGAACCGCTCGGACATCTGCTGCTGGACGGCCCGCCCGGATTGGGTAAGACGACGCTCGCCACCGTTGTCCCGCGTGAACTGGGAACTGAGTTGCAGATCACGGCTGGCCCTTCGCTGAGCGCTCCCAAGGATCTGCTGCCTTATTTGACGAACGCCGGTTACGGCAGTGTGCTGTTTATTGATGAAATCCATCGCATGCCGCCCGCGGTTGAAGAATTTATCTATCCGGCGATGGAAGATTTTCGAGTCGATATCACCCTGGGCGATGGACTCAACGCCCGCACCATCAACATGAAGCTGCAGCCGTTCACACTCATCGGTGCCACAACTCGCAGCGGCATGTTGACAGCACCCCTGCGTGATCGATTCGTCAACCGAGAGCATCTGGACTTTTACACCGACGAAGAACTCGCCACGATCGTCACGCGCAATGCCCGTAAGCTCCGCACGGTCATTGTTCCGGAAGCGGCTCAGGAAATTGCCATCCGTTCCCGAGGCACTCCGCGAAAAACCAATAACTGGCTCCGCTGGACCCGTGACTTTGCTGACGTCCGGGCAAATGGAATCATCACTCTGGAAGTTGCTCGTGCGGCACTCAGGATGAAGGGCGTTGACGACGCCGGACTGGAAGAACAGGATCGCAAGTATCTTGAAACGATCATTCGCGTCTTTGCCGGAGGCCCCGCTGGCGTTCAGGCTCTGGGACACACAATGAACATTCCGGCGGATACGCTGGAAGATGAAGTGGAGCCGTTTTTGCTGCGTGAAGGATTCATCCAGCGAACGCCTCGCGGTCGCATGATCACGGCGAAAGCCATGGCGCATCTGGGCATTACGCAGAAGCAACAGACAAAGCCACCGAAGTCAGGTTCCGAGAACGCAGATCAGCGTGCACTTTTCGAATGATGGCGCTCGGGATTGCAGTTGCAGAGACGGAAAGTTCCGTCCGGAAATCAACAATCCTCTTTTGAATTGTGAACACTGACGTGCCAACCGCTCCGTTTGTTTACGAACCACTTTTTGATCTTGGCACGGACGACACTCAATACCGGCTGCTCACGAAAGATCATGTCAGGGTTCGTCAGTTTGAGGGTCAGGATGTCCTGTGCATTGATCCGCAAGCGCTCACGCTGTTGTGTTCACAGGCGTTTCACGATATCAATTTCTTCCTGCGTCCCGCGCACCTGAAGCAGGTCGCAGCCATTCTGGACGACCGGGAAGCATCCGACAATGACCGCATGGTCGCCTTAACGATGCTCAAGAACGCCGACGTGGCAAGCGCGGGTGTGCTGCCTTTTTGCCAGGATACCGGCACCGCGATTGTGCAGGGAAAAAAGGGGCACACGGTCTGGTCGAGCGGTGATGAAGAAGCTCTGGCACGAGGCGTCTACTATGCGTATACGGAAAACAATCTGCGGTATTCACAAAACGCAGCGTTGACGATGTGGGACGAAAAGAACACCAATACGAACCTGCCGGCACAGTTGGAACTGATGTCGTGCGACGGCCATGAGTACACATTTTTGTTTGTTGCCAAGGGCGGAGGTTCGGCGAATAAATCGTTCTTCTATCAGGAAACTCGCGCCGTCCTCAATCCCACGTCGCTCGTGGAGTATCTCACTTCGAAGATGCTGACTCTGGGGACTGCCGCTTGCCCTCCTTATCACCTGGTATTTGTGATCGGCGGCACATCTGCCGAGGCCACGATGAAGACTGTCAAGCTGGCGTCAACGAAGTACCTCGATCATCTGCCAACGACTGGAGACGCGCTTGGCCGCGCGTTTCGCGATCTCGAAATGGAAGAGAAGATGCTGCAGGAGGCGCGCACCTGTGGCATTGGAGCGCAGTTCGGCGGAAAATATTTTGCCCTGGACGTCCGCGTGATCCGGCTGCCACGACATGGTGCGTCCTTGCCCATCGGAATCGGGGTGTCCTGCAGCGCGGATCGACAGGCAAAAGGCAAAATTACAAAAGACGGCGTCTTTATCGAACAACTGGAAATGGAGCCGCTGAAATACATTCCTGAGCACCTCCGTCATCGCAAGGACGAGAACGCGGTGCGTATCGATCTGAATCGGCCGATGTCGGAGATTCTGGCGGACCTCAATCAGTATCCCGTGACGACGCGACTGCTGCTGAGCGGTCCGATTGTCGTGGCGAGAGATATCGCGCATGCAAAGCTGAAAGAACGTCTGGATGCTGGTGAACCGTTGCCGGAGTATTTTAAGAATTATCCTGTCTACTATGCGGGCCCGGCGAAAAAACCGGAAGGTTACGCGAGCGGTTCTTTCGGCCCGACGACGGCAGGTCGCATGGATTCCTATGTCGATCTCTTTCAGTCCGCGGGTGGCAGCATGGTCATGATTGCGAAAGGGAATCGTGGCAAACAGGTGACTGAAGCCTGCCACAAGCACGGCGGATTTTACCTTGGCAGCATCGGCGGACCGGCAGCGATCCTGGCGAAGGAGAATATCCGCAGTGTGGAAGTCATTGAATTTGCTGAACTTGGCATGGAAGCCATCTGGAAAATTGACGTGATCGATTTTCCGGCATTCATTCTGATTGACAACAAGGGCCATGACTTCTTCGAAAATGTCGGTTCGGGATGTTCGCATTGACAAAAGACCGTAAATCGACTCAGAGAGTCAAGCGACTAATACCGCACGCGGTTGGCATAATAGGCTCGTTTAACCGCGTGCCCAGCGGGCCGCGTGAACAGCTTACCGCTGGATGGATTCCCACGCGCGGGGCGTTGCCCACGCGGTTAAACAAATGTGCCATCCTCAACCGCGCGGCATAAAAGACTCGGCTCAAGGAGTCGAGCGACGGCAGACAATGTCAACTGAGCGATCAACACGACTTCAGCAATTCATCCGCATTGGATTGCTGATTTGTCTGATGCTGGCCATCGCGTGGGCTGGCGGTGGACGCTATTTGCTGCAGCGACAGTTATGGATGGATGAAGTCCATTCCTGGCTCCTTATTCAGGAACCGGAAACGCAGCGATCATTGCAAGCGCTCGCGGACGGCGTCGATTACAACCCGCCCACGTACATCCTGCTGGCGCGACAACTGCGGTTCCTGCCAGGCGGAATCACAGAATCCCGTCTTCGGTGGCTTTCACTGAGTTTAATGGTTTTAGCAGTCGTGGGAATGTTTCTTGTCCTGCGTCGTCGTTTTCCGTTCCTTGTGTGCGTAGCGGCCGTGCTGATGATGGCATCCAGCGTGCATTTGATTCATCAGTCAACAGAGATTCGGTTCTATCCTCTCTGGTGCGCTGCATGCGCTTGGCTGTGCGTCGTGCTGGATGGCCACGAATTTCAAAGACCATGGATGCTGCGCCTGAACAACATCGTGGCGGTACTGCTGGCAGGCATCATCACGACGACACACTATTTCGGCATTCTGACACTTGGTCTGATCTGCGTCGGGGCGATGTTCGTACCAAACATCACTCAAGGTCGTCGGTGGATCATCGTGCTGGTCGCATTCACCGGCGTCCTGTGCCTGGTCAGCTGTCTGCCGTTTCTGATCGGACAGCGGGCGGCAATCACACGCGCGACATGGGTTTCTCCCGCAACGGTAGACGACAGCATCGGCTTTCTGACGGCCATGTTTCCGTTGGTTCCGATGATCGTCTGTGGCGTGGCTTTTGTCCTTTCGTTGGCGTTGGCTAAATCCAAAGATCAACACCCGAACTCGGCGTTGCCCGGACATGATGTTCTGTTGGCGCGGGGGCCGACCATCGGTGAACTAGCTCGGCAGCTGGCCCCGTGCCTGCTCCTGGCGCTGATGTCGCTGGTGATTGTACTGCTCTCATGGACCGTACAGCCTTCGTTGGTCGTGCGCTATGCAGTCACGGGGATCTTAGGATTCGGGGCCATCTTTGCGATCCTGCTGTCCCGCTGTGGTCCTCGCGTCCAGATGCTGATGGTCGTCGTGAGCGGCATCATTTTTCTGCAAGCGGTCGGATCCTGCAGTCATCAATGGCGAAAGATCGACCAGACCCGTGACGATCTTGTCACACAATTACAGAGCCTTCCGGCCGACGGGCCGATTCTGTTTGAGGACCGAACTGTTTCAATGCCCGTCCTGCATTCGCATCCGGAACTCCATGCCCGATGCTCTCTCGTGGATTTCACAGACGATCAGCTTTCCTCAGACTCCCGGCTTCGGATTGTCCAACGCGACGTTGGCAGAAAAATCATGCAGTGGTATCCCGCGTACACGATGAGGTCACTCGATTCCCTGCAAGATGAACGCACGTTCTTTGTGATTCCATACGTGGAGTCGCCATCGGCTTCACTGCTTTGGCCAGCCAACCATCGGAAGACTTCAGTTTCTCCAGATATCGATCGTTATGATCGCAAAGACTCTGACACGTCAACTGTGCCATTAGAATAAAGGGCAAGTCTCGTCTGCGGAGCCAGGTATCAACTGGACGCTGATCGGCACAGGCAATGATCCGCACACCGGCGATAAGCAACGAAAGCCGCCGAGGGAGAAGCGAGGCGGAACTGAATGTAGGATAGACATTCATGTCCGTCGCGTAACCACCACCCTGGTACGCGGCCCGACTGACTTAAAAAACACAGGACCAGATCATCTGCCATATTGGGAAGTGTTGATTCAATACTTTCACCCAGGGAGTCAGTTGAAATGGTTACAACCAGCA
>JANOUN010001202.1:0-13443 GCA_031416875.1 Planctomycetota bacterium
GGCCCTGCGCTGAGCGTTGGGAAGTCGTTGCAGCGGGGTGGTCAGGTACAGTGGGTCGACAGCGGTGGTATCGGTCGGGGGCAGCTCCTGCAAGTGCTTCAGGACATCGTCGGTGTTTTTCTGCTCTTCCAGTTCTAGTTGAATCGTCCAGGCGCGGACATAGGCTTCTTTGTCGTCCAGCAGTGTCTGGACTCGATCCTGCGTGAGACCACCGACCACATGCAGGCTCCACAAGTATCGCAGTCGCCGTTCGACAGGCTTTGTCGCATCGGAAGCTGAATTCCAGAGTGCGTCGATGATTTGTGGCGAGCAGGAGCGTTCCATCAAGAGTCGGCGCGCCGTGCGGACATACCAGTCATTCTTGTGTTCATGCGCCGCCAGTAACTGCTCTTCGGACCACGTCGAACCATCAAATTTCTGACTTTTTATGTCTTCATATGAAATCCGATAGATGCGACCGTTCGAACGGTCCCAGATCTCCGGGTTTGTGCGGTGGCAGGCGTTCTTATCGTACCAGTCAATCAGGTACACACTGCCGTCCGGACCATATCGCAGATTGATTCCGCGGAAATAGTGATCATTCGCCAGCATCAGGTCTTTGCCATGATGACCAACGAAGCCGGATGTTCCGGCTTTCGGTTCCAGAATATCGCAGTTGATACGATTTCCATGGACGTTATGGAAGAAGATCTGATTCCGGTATTCATCCGGCCAGTTATCACCCAAATAGATCATGGCACCACAATGAGCGTGACCACCACCGGCATCCGCCGTCGCACCGGAGGCTTTTGGTTCATGGCCCCACCACGCAGAATCGGCGATATTGCCGACATAGTGAGCGTGATCGGCAATCGTTTTGATGTCGTCGTAAGTGAACTGATTAAAATGCTGGCCTCCCTGACGAAAATAGCGGCCCCCCTGAATGACATGCCATAGATGCGGAATCACACAGGCTGTGAGAAACGCCTGTCCCTTGTCGTTGAAATCCACACCCCATGGATTACTGGTGCCGTTCATGAACGCTTCAAAAATATCCTTCTGCGGATGATAGCGCCAAACGGCTGCGTTGAGCGGCAGGCGATCCTTGTCTGCGGCACCCGGCTTGCCGACTTTGGAATGCGTGAACACGCCGTGGCATCCGTAGAGCCAGCCATCTGGTCCCCAGATAAACGTATTCAGCGTTTCATGTGTATCCTCCCAGCCGAAGCCGTCACGCAGCACAATGGCACCGGGAGGCACGTCGTGGGGAAACTGGAGTTCTGCCCGTCCCGTGAGCGGCAGGGCGCCAGCCGCCGGTGATTGCCTTAGCCCCGTCAGAGTGACACCGGCGGCTGGCGCTGTGCCACTCAGAGTACGATCGCCCTGCGCGATTGCCTTATCCGGCACGTCATCGCCATTGCGATCGGGGATGAACATCAGATACGGAGCGGCACCGATGTAAACGCCTCCAAAGCCAACTTCCATGCCGCTCACAAGATTCAGACCTTCGATAAACGTCTTTGAAGTATCAAAGACGCCGTCGCCCGTCGTATCTTCGAAGATCAGGATTTTGTCCTTGCCTTCGCCATCGGGAGCTCGCAGAGGATAGGTATGTGCCTCCGCAACCCACAGTCGTCCCTTGTGATCGAAACACATGGCCACTGGCTGATGCACCATAGGTTCCCCGGCTGCGAGCTGCACTTTAAAACCCGGCGGAACCGTCATCTGTCGTGCGGCATCACCCGGCGACAGTCCTTCCGCCATGTCTTTTCGCTTTCGCGGCTGAGCCTGCTGGAATTCTGCTTCGGTCACAGTCTTCGCCGAGTGCATCAGTACGTTTGCGCCTTTCATCCCGCCGCAGGCAATATCGATCAGACCGTCCTTGTTGAGATCTTCGACAACCAGTCCGCGTCCGATGCCCGCTTCGCCATCGGTAAGATGCGGGATATAATCGACGACTCCATCATCGCCGCGGCTGAGTTCAAACCAGTACACCACGGCCCCCGCGTCCCACATCGGGCTTTGGGCATGATGTGACCAGTATGTTTTTCCGGTCACGATATCAAGCAGTCCGTCGCCGTTCATGTCGGCCAGTTTGACCGCATGAAGTTCTGTGAACAGAACTCCATAGGGGCTGTCTGCTTTTGTCGTGCCCATCAGCAGATGCTGTTCAAACTGAATCTCTCCATCAGTATCCGTTCCGGTGTTTTCGTACCACGCCAGTCCGAAATCATGGGCACTCAGAGACGTAATAATGTCGGCGTCTTTGTCACCATCCACATCGTACGCGAACATGTCGGCGGCGGCCCGAGCGAACGGATGCTTGTGAAACTTCCAGATGCCTTCGACCGTGCCGTCCGCCGGTTGTTCCATCCAGCCGTCGGTGGCGATCATGTCGATGCGTCCGTCTGAGTTCACGTCGCCAACGCCCAGTCCGTGGCCAAAAGGTGTCGGCGCAGTCGGTTCAGAGATCGACACAAACTTCCACGCGCCAAGTGGCGCTGCTGGCTGCGGAACATAGAAGCCGTAGTTTCCTTTTCGTGTGCACACAAGTTCCGGGCCGCCGTCGCCCGTGATGTCTGCAAACTGCGGCGCTTCGTTGCTGACGGAATCCGCAACCTGATGCTTTTCCCAAAGCCCCGTCAGGCCGTCTTTGCCAGGATTGCGGTAGACATAGGCGGGTGTACCCGGAAATCCTGCGACCAGGACGTCGTTGGAGCCATCTTTGTCGAAGTCATGCACCCAGTTGAAAAAATTGTCGGCGTAGCCTTCACGATTCTGAGGAACAGCGGGGTAGATTTCCTGCTTCGCCGTGAATTCCGGGCCAGCGTACCAGTATGGGCCGTAGACGATATCAGTCGTGCCGTCGCCATTCAGATCACCAGCGGCGATACCTTCCGAGTAATAAACATCCGACAACTGCTGTCGATCAAACGAATGCAGCTGGAAATCTTCAGCAGTCGCAGCGGTCACAATCGGCAACAGAGAGAAGAATGTAACTAGACGCAATGTCATGGCGGGGAATCCCGAAGCGTGGGCGAAGAGAATTCTGAGAAGCAAACGACTCCTCAGAATAAAACGGGCAGGAACGATCATGTTGCCAAATTGCGACGAAAATAGCCAGGCATTGAAAAGTCTGGTCCGCAGTATTTCCGGAATGCGCTCTTTCTGCAACACGCGCAGGGTTTCCATGCAGTGCGCAGAGCCATCGCGCAAAATGCATGTTGCGTTTTTCCGACTTCAGTATCTCCATACGACAGTTCTCGATCTAAGGTTCGAGTTGTCTGAGTTGCGGTGCACCGACACGATGCTGCAGACACACGATGCTGCAGACACTCGGAGACTCTGACTCGGAACATGGAAGTCGTAACGCACTTGAGAATCAGCCCTGACGACAGAATCTCCCACGATGGCATATCCACCTATCCAATCGCAACCCCGCTGCGAACTCACGGATGATGAATCGCATGGTTCGTTTGCGCAGAAATCAGGCGACACCGCAATCAATTCGCGGTCATCGATTTCAGGAAGACTGAAGTCGTTGTTCTCAAGCCTTCCGTGGCTGCACATTTCGATTCTGGGGATGATCCTGGTGACGGGCCTGGTCGTCGGAATCCTGGTGCGGGATGACGCCCGCCCGGAGCACTCTCATCATTCGTTTGGAGCACGTCTGCTTCTCGGAAACGCTGCCGCGATTTTTGTGGGATTCGGATTTGCAATTTACGGCTGCATGATCAATCGCCACCTGCAGCAAAGACTTGAGAATCAGGAACAACTCGGCCCCTACACGCTGCACGAACTTATCGGTTCCGGCGGCATGGGGGATGTCTATCTGGCTGAACACCAATTGTTGAAGCGGAAGTGTGCCATCAAGCTGATTCGACGCGACAGGGCATCCGACCGTCGTATGCTGGCCCGGTTTGAACGCGAAGTCAAAGCCACAGCCCAGCTGACACACTGGAATACAGTGCAGGTCTATGACTATGGACGCACACCGAATGGCACGTTTTACTACGCCATGGAGTATCTTCAGGGACTCAATCTTCGTCAGTTGGTCGACCAATTCGGGCCGCAGTCACCAGCGCGGGTTGTCTACATCCTTCGCCAACTGTGCGGCGCGCTGCACGAGGCTCATTGCTGTGGACTTGTGCATCGCGATGTGAAGCCAAGCAATATCTTTCTGGCTGAACGCGGCCACGTTTATGATGTGGCCAAGCTGCTGGATTTTGGTCTGGTCCGGCCAGCTCGCTTCGGCCCGGATATGATCTGCTGTGTCAGCGGGGAACTGCAGGGATCCCCGCGTTTCATGTGTCCGGAACAGGCACGCGGTCAGAAGCCTGACTGCCGGGGAGACATCTATTCGCTGGCAGTGGTCGGCTTTTACCTGCTTTCCGGTCGCGTTCCTTTCGAAGATGACAATCCTGTGATGCTGGTCCTCGCGCATGCGACGATGCAGCCTCCACAACTGGCCGATTTCGGGGTCGACGTACCTCAGGATCTGTCAAACATCATTACCAGGTGCCTGAGCAAGCATGCGGCAGAGAGGTTTCAGACGCCTCGTGAACTTCAAGAGGCTCTGGATGAATGCGCCTGCGGCAATGACTGGACGTGGCGCGATGCCGAAGCCTGGTGGCAAAAACAACCAAATCTGAACCATAGTCAAGCCGACGAACAGACGAACCTGGCACTGGAAACCCAAACGGTCGCCAAAGCGGTCGCACAAGATCCGGAAGAAACCCTGCTCGTCGAAGATCGTGTGGCACTTGGCCGCGTATTTTGACAACAACGCCATTGTCATGTCCATGACAAAGCCCTGCTGATGTTCGTCAGAGATTCAGCTGCAGCCAGGTCGACGGGTCATGCGCGACCGGAAAATCATCACCGATACTCAGCGGCAACTGGCCCAGTTCTGTGTCTTCCACGACAATGTAAAACCCCAGGTGACCGATCTCAGGCGTCTCCGCGAATCCGGGGATCTGCGCGGCTGGTATCCAGACTTCCAGTCGATAACCATCGCTGACCGTTTCGACTCCAAGCAGCACTCTTTTCGAGCTCTGCTCGAGACGTGTGCCATGTTGCTGAGCCATGTCAACAAACTGCACCGTTGGCTGGTCATCATCTGCTTCGTCTGAAGGCAGAATCTGCAACGCGGTGCAAAACTGCGTCGCCCGATGGACGTTCGCAGTGTGTCGCGTGTCGATGAAGACGGACACATAGTCGGAATGTTTCAGATCATTTCGCCGCCCTGATACTTCCTGTTTTTTGCCATGCACAACGAGTTCTATACCCAGACCATCGGGATTCCACGCCAGCTTGACATCAAGGCTCGATGTCCCGTCATTCAATGTGGCTGGCACGAAGACTCGCGCTGTATCCGGCAGCTGCAAGGGCCGACCTTTTTTCTTCGGCAGGTCATCCATGCGCGGCACAGACAGTTGATACTGAAACAGAAAGGATGGTGGCACAATCATAAATCGGACTCAGCGCTTTGGGCAGGAATCCCGTCCGGACGGAGCGAATTGTTCGCCGGCAAATTCGCCTCCATCTTCATCACAATAGGATAGAGCCACTTTGCCCACAGAAAGTACTGCAGCACAAAAAACATGAGCATTCCAAAACCGGCCAGCACCATCAGCAGTACGCCCGGGATCACAACGGCCGCCAATCCGACAAACGCTGCACTCAGGACGAAACCCACAAACAGTGCGATCGCGACGGTTGGTGGCTGAGCCTCACGTTGCCTCGCAGCCCGTGGCCCTGGGAGCGGCAATCCGGTCATGCCAGATTTCCACTGCGTATGATATCGCTCAGAGCCTGGTATCGAATCTGCATTCCGTCCTGAATCGATGACAGGACTTTGGCTTCGGTGAGCAGGTAGCCCAGCATACCGCCAGGCGGAGTGTATTCAATGCGATCGATCAAACGACACTGACCGGATGTGACAATTTCAATCTGCTGAGTATGTTTCCATGCTCGCAGCGGTCCTTCCACCTGGTCTTCAATAATTTGCAGTTCGTCCACTGTCACGTATTCGTGAGTCGCACGCTGTTTGAAGCCGAACGCCGTGATACGGAACTCGATCCGATGTCCCAGCGTTACGATTTCAGGCGCTGAAAGGATTTCCAGCTCCAAATCGGGATCGCTGATCTGTGGCAGGTTGGCCGTGCGTCCCAGAAATGCCCGCAGATCTGTCGCGGAACATTCGAGAATCGACGAAGACACGGATTCCGGCATAACTCTAATCCCGCACAGGTTTCTCGGCCATCACCAGGTCCAGGTGAGCCTGAAGGTGAACTTTTTCCTCTTCCGGAGCCAGCAACATCGCGGTTCCGAGCCATGTTTTCGCTTCGGCGAACTGGCCGTTTGCGGCAAAAGCCACAGCCAGTGTATCAAGTGTGTTCCATTGCTTGTACTCAGTAATCGCACACGCTTGTTGTGCCAGTGTCAATGCACGTTCCTTGTTGCGAACAGAATCATCCGGTGCCGTCGCCAGCAACCATGCCAGATCGTTGGCCGCTTCGTATGAATTCGGGCTGAACTTCATGGCAGACTCAAGGTCTGTAATGGCTTTGACATGGTCTTTCTGTTCGACGTAGGCTGATGCCCGGTTTTCCATCGCATCAATGTACTGCGGGTAGATCTTCAGGGCCTCGGTAAAATCCGCAACGGCCTCGTCGAGCATCGTAAGCTTCTGATGCACGACACCGCGATTATTCAATGCTTCCGGATACAGCGGGACCAGATTCAGCGCCGCCTGCAGGTCCTTCATTGCACTGTCCTGATCATCGAGTGCAATATAGGCCAGGGCTCGATTGTTCAACACGAGTGGATTCTTTGCTTCAATCGCGATCGCGCTCGTGAAGTCCTGAATGGCGGCTTTGAAATTGCCGTTGAGATAACTGACCTGTCCGCGATTATTCAGTGCCCCGACATTTCGGGGATCCTGACGAAGGCTTTCGGTAAAATCAGCAGCGGCGTTCTCGTACTGCTTGTGAGCGAGATACGCGACACCTCGCAAATGATAATTCTCGGCGGTCTTCTGCTGATCGACCCGTTGCGTAAAAATCCTGACGGCCGTTTCAAACGGGACAGTCTCCTTCTCCCAGAGCCAGCCGCCTTTCTCGTTGATCCAAAGCCATTCGCCATTTGTCAGCGAAACCGTGAAGACTTCCCCGACGTAGCCCTTCCAAACAGTTTCTTTTGGCGTTCTTAACCCGGCTCCGGCAACCGTAACGATGACTCTTTTGCCGACGCGAGGGTCTTTCACAGTCGTGGCGGCTTTTGCTTGCTCTCGCTGGCCATAGACTAAGGACGAACTCCACACGAGAGAGCACAGCAATGCCGATGAAACAAGAAACGTGAAGCGACTCATCAAGGAGATGCCCCGTGAAACAGGAGGTTCAAAACTGTGATGTTGCAAGCAGTTGCGGTACGGACTGGCTGATTTTAGATGCATGTCGTTCAGAGACAAGCGACAGGGGAGGTGCGACAACGGCATTGCAAAGGCCCAGTTCCTGCATCGCTCGTTTTAGTCCTGGGATCAGTTTCATTCGACCATCGTCGTCATGATACACGGATTCAAAAACACGGCGAATGATATCTTTGCATTCCACAATCCCGCCATGATCGCCTCGGGTTGCGGCTTTGTAAAGTGAGGTGTAGACATGCGGCAGCAAGTTCGCTCCGCCGCAAACCCCGCCGGCGGCCCCGAGCGCCACAGCTTCCGCCAAGCGTTCTTCCGAGCCCATGAAAATCACGAAATCGCTTCGATGACGATGCCGCCCACAAAGATTCTCAAAATACTCCATATCGCCGCCGCTGTCCTTGATCCCGATAATATTGGGATGATGCGACAATGTATCCACGGTTGCAGATTCCAGCACCACGTCCACACAGGACGGCATGTTGTAGAGCATCAGGGGCAACGGCGATCCCGTCGCCAGCGCGTCAAACCATTCTTCCAGGGCCAGTTGAGGAACATCAAAGTAGAACGGAGCCGCAGCCACGATCGCTGCCGCCTGACATCGTGAAGCGTGTTCCGCCAGCGCAATGGATTCGGCCAGACACGTATCCGTGACACCTACAAACACGGGAACTCGCCCGGCAGCAACTTCACAGGTGAGTTCCACCATTTCGTAACGCATCTGATACGTCAGTGAAGGCCCTTCACCGGTTGTTCCAAGCACAAAAAGTCCCGAGACTCCGCCGGAAATCAAATGTTCGACAATTCGGCCCACAGCTGGTCCATCGATTTGATCCGGGGCAGACATCGGAGAGACGACAGGTGGAATGACACCGGAGAAAGTTGGCATGAAGTATTGGTGCCTGAATTGAATGTGAGTTGGGTTGTGCGGCAGTCAAGCACTTCAGTATGCACGCGACATCCCGCGACGCCCAACGAATTCTGCAACGTTGCAAGTGTTTCTGAAGGTCGCCAGCGCGCCGTCGCGAATCGCTGGTTCCTGCGGGTCACCCAGGATTTGCCGAACGCGATCCAAAAACCTGGTATCCAGGAGCGTTCCTGAATTCAGGTGGTGAAAGATAAAATGGGTAAGAATTTGCGGGATTGCATTCAACTTCGGTCGGAGGTGAGTCCGAAGAAGCTCGTAACCGCTGTTCGGCAAGAATTGCCGAAGTTCAGATCAGCACAGGCAGACGATTCTTCATAAATCATTCTGTGCAAACAACTTGTGGATGCGATGACAAAACAAATGAGATTCACGAGCATCAGTATTTTGCGAGAACACGTATACAAATGCATATAAGGACGTTTGGGTTCACATTGACTTCAAGGTAAAGTCTTCCGCTTGCGAAAAATGGTCTCACTTCAGCAAATGAATGTTGTCCTCAGTGTTGATTCGTACTGAGTGCGGCTTGTTGACCACAATTTGCTTCCGAATCTCACTTTTTCATGGTTAAATAGGCAGTGATTGGAGCGGCTTGGCCCTTGATGGGACATTACCCAGGACGCAACGAATTCACGGACTGTAAATCGGATTTTTCCAGGAGAGAAGATGTATACGTTGCTGACGGGTGCCACTGGATTGGTGGGACGATATCTGGTTCGAGATCTGCTTTTGAATGGTCATGAACTGGCCGTTGCTGTCAGGCCATCGCGCCGCCAGTCTCCACGCGAACGCATGGAAGAAATCATGCAGCACTGGGAACGTGAGCTGGGGCGCCAGTTGCCCCGGCCGATCGTGCTGTCCGGTGACATTACCGAAGCCGGTTTCGGACTGTCTGCCGAAGACACGGCATGGGTCAAGGAGCATTGCGACACAATCATTCACAGTGCTGCGATTCTGGAATTCTACGGAAAGGATCGCGCCGGTGAGCCGTGGCGGACGAATTTGAACGGCACGCAGAATATGATCGATTTGTGTCGCGATCTGGAAATTCACGACATCCATTACGTATCCACAGCATACGTGGCCGGCTATCAGGACGGTCGTGTCATGGAAGACAGCCTTGACGTCGGCCAGACGTTTCGGAATGACTATGAAGAAAGCAAGTTCATGGCCGAGTCACTCGTGCGAGCGATCGACTTTGCCGACCATGTAACGGTTTATCGTCCTGCGGTCATTGCGGGAGATTCACGCACTGGATACACCAACACTTACCATGGAATCTATTTATATTTGCGACTGATGGCGCTGATGATCCCAACACTGCCAGAGGGACCCGACGGAAAACGTCACACCCCGATCCGCATGCGGATGACGGGCGACGAACGACGAAACATTATCCCGGTCGAATGGGTTTCTGCCGTGATGTGCAGACTGTTCGAAACACCGGAGGCACGCGGCCTGACATACCATATCGCACCCGAGCATCCAATCACGTCGGGTGAGATCATTGAATACTGTGGAGACTGTTTCAATGCGACCGGTGCCACGTTCTGCGGTCACGATGAGATTGAGCCGCCTGGTGCGAGCCGGGATGAAAACGAAGATCAGTGGATGTTCGAAAGAATGTATTGGGAAAACGCCGAGACGTATGCTCCCTACGAACGGAGTGACAATGTCTTCGATCTCACAAATCTGAAGCGATTTACAGGCGATATTATCTGTCCGGAATTCGACCGTACGGTCATGAGTCGTTATATCGAATACGGAAACGAAGACCGCTGGGGCAAGCGCAAACCAGAATCTGAACCAATCTTATTCTGGGCCGAAGATCAATTGTCTGCATTATCATCCAATGCTCCTGAAAACGGCGTGCAGACGATCGGCCTGGATGTCAGCGGACCGGGTGGTTGCCAATTGACGGCGGTTGTGTCCCGCGCCGGCATTCATTCAGTGGTTCGCGGCCTGCCTGATGACACGGTTCCGGTGTTGCACGTTTCGAATGCAGAAATTGCCGACCTGGTCCAGTCTGGCCCCGCTAAGAGTCTTGGAAAAGCGGACTGGGATCTGCCGGAAGGTATGTCCTCAGAAACTCTGAGCGAACTGCTGCTGGGTGCGTTGCAGCCGGACACAGTCGGATCGCGAGCGTGATTCGACGAGCCGATCAGTTCCTTCTGATCGCAACGTTGCTTCCGCTTTGCTGGCTTTCCATGATGGCCGTCCATGAGGGCGGCCATTTTCTTTGCGCCCTTCTTACAAACGGCCAGGTGACGTCCGTCGTCCTGCATCCTTTGGCCATTTCACGCACCGATGTCATGCCAAATCCTCAGCCGCTGATCGTCTGCTGGGGTGGTCCGGCTCTGGGTTGTGCCGCCCCGTTGATTCTCTGGGGGATCTGCCGAATGCTGAATGCACGCTTCGCCTTTCTGGCGCGTTTCTTTGCTGGATTCTGCCTGATCGCAAATGGCGCATACATCGGGTTCGGATCATTCGAGGGCGTTGGTGATGCCGGAGAATTGCTGCGGCTCGGCATGTCGCCGCCGATGTTATGGGGATTCGGCCTGCTGACCATTCCAACGGGCTTTTGGGTTTGGCACGGGGCGGGGGCCGACTTTGGCTTCGGCCCTCATGCAAAGGCTCTTGATCCCGCAGCGCCAAAACTGACAGCAATATTGCTCATCGTCATTGTTGTCATGGAATTGTCGTTTGGCCATTCCTGAACTTTGCGTTCCCGTCGGGAACTGACCAGAATAGCGGCAATCATACATCAGGTTCTCATTCAGGCGGGCTTTACGCGTGATCGGTCGTGTCACAGTTTTTGTCTCATTCATCCTGCTGGTCTTCACCGCTCTCCTGCCTTCCCGGGCAGGAGCGACGGTTACCGACTCCGCTGCGCTGCATCCGATTTCCGTCACCGAAGCCAGTATCTTTGTCACGCGTTCAAAAGCCATCGTGCGGATTCAGCTGTTTGCAGAGGATCTGATTCTGTTTCAGGGACTGGAACCGAACGATCAGGATCGCATCTCGCCGGACGATCTGAAACGCGGTCTGGCAGACCACCGCGCGTTTCTGCTGGAACGAGTCACTCTTCGTGACGCGAAAGGAGAATTGATCAAAGGGGAAGTGACCGACGTCAAGCCGTTTGAGATTCCTGCCGACGGTATCCTCAGTACCGACATGATGCTGCATACAGCGACCTACGAACTGGAGTTTCCGTTTTCCGAACCGCCTGAATTCCTGACGATTCAACAGGACATGAGTGATGAGAATTTCATCATTCCCAGCGAAATGAAACTCACCGTCCATCAATCCGGCACTGCGTTGAATTCTACCGAGTCACTGCTGCCCGGAGCTTCGACGACGGTGCGTTTTGACTGGGAGCAGGCAATCACCGAAGACGCCTCAGACGCTGAATGGGAGACGTGGTTTTCCAAACAACGCGAAGCGACGCTCGGCATCACCAGCTACAGCAGCGTCTATTCGTTTGTGTACATTGAACCCAACGAAATCCGGCATGAAATCCTGATTCCACTCGCGACACTCAAGACGATTCTGCCCGTGAAGAGTCGCGATGCGTCGTTTATCGAGATCGATGAGCAGGACGCCATTCGGACTTTGATTCGGGACTGGCTGCGCGAAGAGAATCCGGTCACGATCAATGGTGCCCGGGTGATGCCCGAGTTTTCCCGGATCGACTTTTACGGCCTCGATCTTCGCGATTTTGCAGCACAGGCGGCGGAGCAGAAAGTGAGCCTGGCCAGTGGTCGCGTCGGCATCATTCTGCGATATCGAACACCTGACGACGCCGTGCGTGACGCGACAGTGTCCTGGGAGAAATACTATTCAACGATGAACAAGATTCAGTCCGTTGTGATCGCGTATCCGGATCGGATCGACCGTTTCGAATTCTCAAAGCATAACAAAGCGATCGACAATGTGCTCAAGTGGACATGCGATCCGAATGCCCTGCCGCAATCGATCACATCGGTTCCGGCAACGATTGTTCCGCGACCGGAATTGATGGTTCCCGTCGGCAGTCTGATCTGCCTTGCCATGGCATTCTTCAGTCTGCGGATCCCACGGGCTGCGGTTCGATTGCTGATCAGCGGAGCGGCGTTGATCCTGGCATGTGCGGTATGGCGATCTGCCGAATTCGCGATTGACCATCCCTGGCAGCTTCCGACCGAACAAAGCGATGAGCAGGCGACGGTGATTTTTCAGAAACTGCATCAGGGTGTTTATCGATCGCTGGATTTCGGCAGCGAGGACCGCGTCTACGACGTACTGGCCACCAGTGTCGATGGCAACCTGCTTGAGAAACTTTATCTGCAGCTTCATCAGAGCCTGGAGATGCGTGAACAAAGCGGCGCCGTGGCCAGAATCCAGTCCATCAGGTACGACAGCGGCAAACAGATACCACGGTCGTCCACCACAGTTCCCTGGCCAGGCTTTGAATACAGTTCCACATGGACCGTCGCCGGGACCGTCGAACACTGGGGCCACATTCATGAACGCCAAAATCGCTTCGACGCCGTTTTCACGATCGAACCTCGCGACGGCAACTGGAAAATCACCCGCATGGACATCGCCAACCAGCAACAAGTCGCAGCGAAGACTCGTCTGCGACAGATGTAGGCGACGTCGCTCCGCCGACTCGCATTCCGGGAAACGCCAATTCGAGAACGGCGCAGCGTCGCGGTCACTTTAAGTCACCTATAAATATAGTACGATGACTGACCTGGGAATCTCAGTCGGCGGAGCGACTGAGCTACGTAAACAGCATCGCTGACCATCCTGCTTCATCTTCGACCAGTGCTTCCCCCGTACGCATGACAATTCTCTGAGACATTCTCTGAACCTTTAGTCAATCGTTTGAAAAACAAGAAAATGCCGGCAGAGGGACGATAAGCCGGGTTCTGTCGCGGGCGTTCATTTCTCTGGGATGTCGATTACTCGACACCTCAAGCAGCCGACCCGAAGGTATAACGAATCGGACAGATTCGTGGCAGTCCGAAGACTGCCGTCCCTTCTGCTTGGCCTTGCTCCCAATGGGGTTTACCCAGCCGGCTCGGTCACCCGAACCGCTGGTGCGCTCTTACCGCACCGTTTCACCCTTACC
>JANOUN010001203.1:0-3383 GCA_031416875.1 Planctomycetota bacterium
GGGACGCGCTGCATGCCAGGGCGATTGATATGGCGAGCCATTATCGGGGTTCGGTGGTAACGACAGAATACGTACTTATCGAGACCGGCAACTTCTTGTCGAGGGTGGGCGATCGGACGGTCTTCATTCAGCTGCTGCGAAGCCTGCATGCCGATCCGGAGACGGCTATTTTGGCGGGGAGCCACGAGCGGTTCGAGTCAGGTTACAACAGGTTTCGCGAACGACTCGATAAGGATTGGTCTTTGACGGACTGCATTTCGATTGTGGCGATGGAAGAGCTTGGATTGACCGACGCTTTCACGTCTGACCACCATTTTGAACAGGCCGGATTTAAAGCATGGCTTCGCTGAATGTTTCGGCTTACCGCAACATCAGCCTCGTGGACACGCTGGTTGCGAGCGGCCATCTGCGCAGGCTCTGCGACCATGGCCTTGTCGAGCAAAAGGGCAAGACGCCCGGTACGTATTACGTCCCGACGGTTCGGTCTCTCTTGCTCGACACGCCGGTGGTTGCCGGCACCTGGCAGAAACTGGCAAAAAGAGCGAATGTTTCGGATCTTGCTGCGGCAATTCGTGTGTGCAATCTGGCGAGAGTACGTGGAACTGCGAATCAGTGAATGGTATTCATGACGTCAGCGATTCATCTATTTCAACAAGGAATTCAGTTCGGCGGGCCGCTCTTCCAATGACACGCTCCCACAATTTCAGCGTAAGAGTAGCACGTGAGGGCAACGCCGTCCTGCTCGTAGAATTGTCAAGTGGTGGGTGAGGTGCATGTATCGATTGAAAAGCACAGCTCAATCCGTGCGCAAGAGCAGTGCCAGGACTTCGAAGTGATGCGTGAACGGGAACATGTCGAAGGGCTGCAGGAGGTTGAGATGGTAATCGGAGTCGAGCAACTGAAGATCTCGCCGGAGCGTGACGGGGTTGCAGCTGGAGTAAAGCAGCAGGCGCGGTTTCAATGTTTGAATCAGTGTCACGCTCGCGATGTCGAGACCTCGGCGCGGTGGGTTGCAGAGGATCGTATCGAAGTTGTGTGCGGTGAGCTCACTGGCCGTGAACTGATCGAGACTGCGACAAAGAAACTGAGCGTTGTGACGATGATTGCGGCGAACGGCCTCCTCAGCACAGGCAATGGCGTTGTTTGAAATGTCGATGCCTGTGACAGAGCGAGTCTGCGAGCAGGCTGTCAGTGAGAACGCTCCCACGCCGCAGTAAAGATCGAGAACATTTTCTGCTGCATGTTCCTGAAGCATGCGGCCAGCCGTGGCATACAAGGCGGCTGCAATTTCATAGTTCGTCTGCAGAAAACTCTGTGGCCCGAACAGCAGTTCAGTGTCACCAAACCGAATCGGAAGATTTGTGGGGTCTGAAATCGGGATTTCTTCAGCGCCGGTGATTGTCGATGACCGCACGGGCTGCACGTTGACCGACATGGCGGCGATGGACTGTTGTTCCGCATCGCGCATTCGCCTCCACAGACTGCGAATACGATCGACGGCTTCGCGGGATCGCAGCACGAATTGCACCATCAACTGCTGGTGCGTCGGCGAACACGTGAGGACCACGAATTTGAGTTCACCTCGATCTGTCTGCATGTCGTACGGCGTGAGTCTGGCTTCACGAATGATCGACGGCAACCGCTGCGTGAACTCATTGATCAGCGCGTGATGCAACGGGCAATCATCGACGGCGACGAGGGTCTGTTGGTCGTCGAAGAACCCAATCTGCGGATTGTCGAGGGTTCCGGTCACCGCGAGCTTTGCTCGAATGCGACTGCCGGCAACATCCTGGCACGGTACAATTGGAAGAATCCGCGATTCAGGAAACAGCTGCGTCAGAACGTCCTGCTTGTGTTGCAGCGTGGCGGTGTATGTGTTGTCCAGCAGGCTGCACGAGCGGCAGCGTTGAGATTGAAAGTGTTCGCAGTGCATAGTTTGAAGGCTGTAGGGTGGGACCAGCGAGCAATGCGAGCGCCGGCCCACCATCGGCGGAATCGAAAATGGTGGGCCGGCGCGGCTTATCAGCCGCTGGTCCCACCCTACGATCGGTTGATCATTGAAATGAAGACGCTCTGTTTCACTCGCCAGGAATTCGATTGAGCGTGTAATACGCATGTGGATGCAAAAGTGGTTCGCCAGCGTGGCTGCGGACACCGGGGGTCGTGAGTTCATGCACGAAGAGTTCTCGCAGATTGTTGATTGCCAGTCGCACTCTCAGGCCGTCTTCGGAAACAGTGGCACTGGAGATGACCAGATTCTGTTTCTGGATTTCGTCACTGCCGTAGGTTGATTGGAAGAGGTAAGTGTAGCTGTTCATTTCGTATGAAGCGGGATCAGCTGCGGAAGTTCTCTCGATCGGCTTGGTAAAGACCAGTTCAAAGCCATCTGGCCGGGCTCGCATTTCTTTGATTTCAAAGGGCACCTTGCCCGTCCACACCAAACGCTGCAGGCCGTACGATGCGGTGCCAAGGCTGCTCCAGCCGCGATTGGTCAGACCCACAAACATGCTGCCATCGGTTCCCTGAGCCATCCGCAGGACGGCGGAGGCAAATCCGCTGCGAAACGGGAAGCAGGCTCCCTGATATTCGCCGTCGATCGTCTCCAGAAACACGCGGTTCACGCCCGCCTGAGTGAATTCACCGACGAACAGTTGTCCGGCAAACGGCCCAAACGTTCCGTCACTGGCATCGAGCATGATGTCCGTGGTGGACTGGCCCATCTTCTTGTACGGAAACCAGACAGCGGGCGGCTTCAGTTGAGGAAACACTTTGATCGCGTCTGGAAGAGGGACGCCATCCGGCACGCTGGTGACACCATGAATCGTTGAGCCTGGTTGATTCATCGAAGCCAGGGCTTCGGCGTGATGAAAGAAGGCGCCTTCACGCATGTGGTGCAGCGTGTTGGTGCCCACCCAGTTGCCCTGTTGATCGGTGTAGAACATGTCGCCCGCTGCATTCGCGCCAAGTCCGCTGGGTGATCGCATTCCGGCACAAACGGGAATCAAATCGCCCGTCGGTGTGACCTTCATCCCCCAGCCGCGCCAAAGTCCCTGCCGATAGTTGAGAGCGGGTTCATGAATGGCGCGTTTCAGTTCATCGCCTTTCAGGCCGAGCCCGATATTCAGCGTGAGCCACAGATTTCCATCGCGATCCAGTTTCGGGCCGTACGCATATTCGTGATAGTGGCCGGTGACTCCCCAGCCTTTGGCGACGGTGAGATATTCGTCGGCGATGTCATCGCCGTCGGTATCGCGAAGCTGAGTCAGCTCGGTCCGTTGCACAGTGTAAAGTGAATCGTTGTGGTAAAGCAGTCCCAGCGGTTCGTGCAGGGCTGAGGCAAACCGATGATAATTGACGTTCGAGGGCGGATCGTCGTAGACGCC
>JANOUN010001204.1:0-4054 GCA_031416875.1 Planctomycetota bacterium
TCCTTGGGAGGCATGGTTCCTTCCCTGAGCTGCTCAAGCACTGACAACCACTTCTGGCGATTATTTTCATCGGCGAAATCCTGCGACAGGCTCTCCTCATGGAACTCGCCTTTCGGTGCGGAGCCCGAATGACAGCTGCGACAATACTGTGCCAGAAACTGTCGGGGAAAGACATCCGATGAAGTTGTCTCGTCAGCAGAGACAGAGCGGGGCAGGAACAGTAGGAAGATAAGAATCGTGGTCTTCATGTTTTCTTCCGGCGGAGCGCACGGGACGTGTCTGTGGCCAGCGCAAGTCTGGAAATCATACTTCATCCGCCAGATAACCGGGCATTGCCGTCAGCGTCGTTTTGAGTCGGCCCAATGCGCGGATGTAGCGGTCGCTGGCGGCCTGTTCTGAAATGCCCAGAACCTGGGCGGCTTCCCGGTTGGTGAGTTGTTCAAAATGTCGCAGGGCGAGGACTTCGCGGTCGATATCCTTCATGTCTGTCAGGGCTTCATTGAGCTTCTGAGACATTTCCTCCCGCAGCGCAGCTTCGCTGGGGCTGGTGAGATTATCCAGCAGGTGAAACGACAACGATGTTGAAGTGGACGATGACGACCAGCCGCGATCTATTGAAAACTCAGCCCCGGCATTGCGCTTCTGAGTGTTCAAGTGACGCCGATGGATATCGACCAGAGTCTGGCTGGTGATCAGACGAAACCACACAAAGATTGAACGCGATGCATCGATCAGAAAATGATCGATCCGCTGCACGGCGGACAGCCATGCTTCCTGAAGCACGTCATCTGCATCAACGCGACCATGCAGTCGCGGGTCCATGCGAAATGTCACCATGCGCCACAGGCGATCTCGATGCTGCGAAAACAATTCTGCCAGCGCGTTCTGGTCACCGTTGGCAACGCGTGCAAGCAGTTCTGATTCGGATGAGCTGTTCGACACAATTGCCGTGATCCGCAGCCGGGACGAGGTTGATCGAATTTCCAGACTGCGTTGTATCCGCAACTGCCGCTGAAATGAAGCGACCCGGCAGGAAGCGGCACGGCTGGCCAGTTTGTGAATATACAGTAGGGTGTGTGAAGCGGAGCGAAACACACCACTGCGGATCTGCCTGCAACCATGGTGCGTTGCGCTTCGCTTCACGCACCCAACAGAAATCGCAGAATCACAAATTGGCCAGCCGTGCAGGATCCGGGCACTATTGCCGCAACTGCACTGGTTCCAGGGCAGTCACTTCGATGACGTCACGTTTCTCCTGTTCCGAAAACCTGGTTCCCTGCACTCCGACCTGCTGGCCGAGGTAGGCGTCCAGGCTCACATTTCCATTGGTTTTGAGATCTGCCAGAACTTTACCGGCAGGTGACATCAGCACGTAACC
The DNA here is from genome assembly GCA_031416875.1 of Planctomycetota bacterium. Taxonomy (GTDB): domain Bacteria; phylum Planctomycetota; class Planctomycetia; order Planctomycetales; family Planctomycetaceae; genus SXXK01. The sequence continues at coordinate 1,379 of JANOUN010001204.1, forward strand.
GGATCCCTCACCGGCTTCAGCGGCGCGCTGCACAATTCCGGCACCGATGAATCGATTCTGCGGACTGCCGGGTGTGATGACTGAAGCGGACGATGGCGGAGCGTTGTCGGTCACGCTGCCACTCAGGCCGATGTCCGTCGCGGCATCCTGTACTACGCCGGATGGATCACTCATCGCCACTTCGGACGACTGAGGCTGATCGCTCTGCACATATTGCTCGAATGCCTGAGCCAGCTGAGTCGGCTGGCCCGCAGCCATGGCAGATTCCGGCCCGGCCGCCGCCGCGAGTGCCGGCGCAAGCGGCTTCGAGAATGCGTGCGGACTGCGCGCGACCAGCGCCGCATCGCGCTGTTCGGTCTGCGATGTCAGTTGCCGCAGTTCAAGGAGTTTTGCGAGACGACGACGGTAACGCTCGATCGCGGGATAACGCATATCGATGGTTCCGGACAGAGACTTCTGTGACACACTTTGCTGCAGCATTCGGTATTCGCTTTCAATGGCATCGAGATTCCAGGTCGTGGAATCCTGCCGCAGCATTTCTCCAAAGCGTCGATCGATATCGGCCAGCTGCTGACGTTCCGACTGTTTCTGCTGCGCTGCCGATAAGGCATCGCTGGGAGCGACCACTGGTAAATCGGTGACGCCGGCCGTGGTTGGCGCAATTCCCGCGATGGACGGGAACACCTGCACGCCTTCGGGGCGAGCGGCATTGCCCGGCACAGCATAGGGATCGGTGTTCAACTGAGCGCGATGTTCAGCATCGGTCGGCACCAGCGCGGAACCTGGAATCCAGCGGCGTTCCCGTGTGGGTGGCGCAATTTGCAGCATCGACTGAGGGCCGCTGCTCGTGACAATTTCCCGTTGTCCGATGATCGTGATTTTTTCCCCGGTCTTCAGCCGTCGCTGAAAGACAGAGGCCTCGTCGCCAAATTCACTGCCCACAAACGCGATGACACTTTCTTCAGCAACTTCGCCTTCTGTGTCGTTCACGCGTTTGACATAGCGCTCGGGGATCCAGCTGAAACTGCCCTTGGGCGGATCAATCATGAACCAACCACCTGGATCATGCCGATGCACGGTGACCACCGTTTCACGAGGCAGTTTCTGAGTCGGATAGTATGAGTCACCCGCTCCACTGCGGACAAAGACTTCATCCACAACGACTTTTGCGTCATAGGGAAAGCTCTTGATCTGAGCCGCGGCGAACTGAGCGGACAGCGTAGAAATCAGAAATGTGACGACGGCGAATGCACGCATGGCGATGCCTCCGATGAGACCAGGTTTTTTTTGCAGGCGAGTGACACGCAAAGTGTCCTTCATCTGCCGAAACTGCCGGACGATAAATCAACCGGCACGAATTGCTGACTGTGACTTAGGAAAACTGATGCGAATCCATGGAAACGGTGGGACTGCATGGTGGCCGACCGCTGCATGACAACGGAAAATTGGACAACGAACGATAGGGATTGAGGAAAGGAAGCGGGCAGGAAACCCAGTGTTTTCAGTTTTTTTCTGCGGTTCGCTCACGCTCGAAAGCAAAACTTGCCGCAGTCGGAGCAACCTGAACCAGCCCCGTCCCGGATTTCTTAACCAATCCTCAAATCTTCCTCAAGTCGGATTTTCGGGATATCGGAAGGGTGCCGTTCATGTAGCTCAGTCGCTCCGCCGACTGAGATTTTCCGGTGCCAACAATGCCAACCCGGAACAGTCGATTTCTGACAACTGCGTCGTGTCATTGTTTACCAACTGGCGAGAATTGGAATGCGAGTCGGCGGAGCGACATCGCCTACGGAATTCAGTCGCCCATCCCTGTCCTAAATCATCCGATCGATTACCGTGACGCCGTTGCCGGGAAACTCATGCATCGTTGGCAACAGTTCCGCGGCCTGCGTCAGTGTGACTCGATCGCTGATTAGTAAGTCGGGCCGCAGCGCGCCGGTGGAAATCATGCGGAACATTCGGCCGTATTCAAACGCCTGCATTCCGTGACTGCCAATAATCTCCAGTTCATTCCCGATGACCACACTCATCGGAATCGGCGGATCGGCATCGGAACCAAGCATCAATCCGATCTGCACATGTCGGCCGCGCTTGCGAAGGCATTTGACAGAATTCCAGCAGGTTGCCCGGCTGCCCAGTGCGTCCAGGGAGACATGCGCACCGCCGCAGGTCGCGTCTTTGATCGCCGCGACTGGATCCGTTTCGGCAGCATTGATCGCGACAGCCGCTCCGCATCTCTGCGCGAATTCCAGGCGATCACGACGAATATCCACGGCGATGACCTGCGCTCCCAGTGCGGCGGCGATCATCACGGCTGACAGTCCCACTCCGCCACATCCGTGTACTGCCACCCAGTCTCCGGGCTGAGTTCGTCCCTGGACAACGACCGCTCGAAAAGATGTTGCAAATCGGCAACCCAGACTCGCCGCCGTGACGAAGTCGATCTCCTCCGGCAATGATACGAGATTCACGTCTGCATGCCGGATTGCCACAAACTCCGCAAACGCTCCCCACTGCGTAAAGCCCGGCTGGGTGTATCGATCGCAGATCTGCTGGTTGCCGCACACACATTGTTCACAGGTGCCGCAGCCGCAGCAGAACGGGACTGTCACACGCTGACCGATGGACCAGTGTTTGACGGAACTTCCGACCGCGACGACTTCGCCAGCCAGTTCG
>JANOUN010001205.1:0-2152 GCA_031416875.1 Planctomycetota bacterium
CGGCGGGCAGTCAGCCCACATTTGTGGCCGCACCGCCGGGTTATCGGGTGATTGAATTGACGGACGATGGTTTTTCCACGACCGTGTGCCGACTTCCTGTAACGCGATTTTCGCCAGTCACCTGATTTCCGGAGAACTGAATGCTGATTTTTGACGCGCACCTGGACCTGGCTCTGAATGGTGTGGACTGGAATCGAGACCTGCGGTGCGATGTCACCGAACTGCGAGCTCAGGAAAGGGCGCTGGGAATGAAGGATCCTGGTCGCGGCGGCTGTACGCTCAGTTTCCCGGAATTGCGGCGAGGTGAAATCGGCGTCTGCCTTTCTACGCTTCTGGCAAGACAGGAACGTGAAATCAATCACAGCTTTGGCTGGACTTCACCGGCCACCTGCTACGCGATGGCGCATGCGCATCTGGCATGGCACACGGCGATGGAGCGAACCGGATATCTGCGATCCCTCCGCACCCGCTCGGATCTGGAATCACATTTTCAGGATTGCGAAAAGAATCCAGACATCACGCCGCTCGGTTTCATCCAGACGATGGAGGGGGCCGACCCGTTGCTGACGCCGGATACGGTGGATGAATTCCACCAGCATGGCCTGCGTGCGATCGGTTTGACACATTATGGCCCGAACCGTTATGGAGGCGGGACGTTGTCTGAAGTCGGACTCGCGGTTGATGCGATCCCGTTATTGAAGCGCATCGGTGAACTTGGGATGACCGTCGATATGACGCACTTGTCCGACGTGGCGTTCTGGCAGGTCTTGGATCGATTCGACGGTCGGATCCATGCGAGTCATCAGAATTCCCGCCGACTGGCACCGTGGCAGCGACAGTTTTCAGATGAACAGTACAAAGCTGTGATCGAACGGAATGGCGTGATCGGGATGGCCCTTGATGTGATCATGCTGCAGCCCGGTTACGTGCGGCATGTGAGCGAAGTGACTGTGACCATGGACCGCGTGGTGGAGAATATCGATATCGTTTGCCAGCTGGCTGGCAACACACGGCATGTCGGCATCGGCAGCGATCTGGACGGTGGCTTTGGCGTCGAACAGACGCCCTCAGATCTGGATCGTATCTCCGACCTGCAGCGGATTCCTGATCTGCTCTGCAAACGCGGATACGCGGAGGCGGATATTACGGGCATCATGCACGGAAACTGGCGACGATTTTTTTCCGAGGTACTGCCGGAATAGCAGTCGTTCATCTGTTCTGAAGACAGCTTTTCGATTTCTTCAGACAGAACGCAGGTTCGGCCGGATCCAATGAACGGTCACGCGCAGATTCCTGGAAGTACTTTAATCGATAAGTTTGTTCCAACAGCTTTGCGCGCTCTGATCGTATGGTGATTTTGTCACGATCGACTCAATGGCGAGTCGCCGTCAGCAGGATCGCGGCTCAGAAAAGGCGGAAATTGTCATGGAACAGCAGGACTCCGCGCCCGCATCGCCCGCTACGCACGGTTGGCGCGCATGGATGATACTCATCGCCATGATCGCCCTTGTGGATGTGACGCTGTATCGATCCGTGGGCTTTGCGGGTCCCGCTGTGTTTTTTCCGGGCGCTGTCGCATTGCTGCTGTGGGGACGGGGACGGATTGAGTGGAATACATCTTTGATCGTGGTGAAGAGTCTGCTGATTCTGCTTTCGGCCAGCATGATCTGGGCTGGCGGATATGGACAAATCATCGCAGCCGTCTGGTTGCTGATCGCTGCCAATCTTTCGGCGCAGGGGCTGACGCCGTATCTGCTGGAATCCACAATTGCACTGGCGGCCCTTGTGCCGGGCGGGTACGAGTTTCTGCACGGCTTTCAGCTCAACTGGAGGCGACTCGTCCTGGATCCTGTGGATCATGCAAGACCTTCCCGTGCCATGAATTTTCTGCTGCCGATCATGAGCGTGATCGTGTTCGGCACGATCTTCGTCCTGGCCAACCCGGATGTGATCAAAGAACTATCGACGATGCTGTCTGGATTCTATGAGCATATTCAAATCTGGATGTCACACTTTTCAGCGTTTGAGATCGTTGTCTGGTGCGTGACGTTGTGGTTGACAGCCGGTCTGCTTTGTCCGGCTGTTCGCAACGCCATTGATGCGAGTGGCGTTCTCCGCAACGAAGCGAATCCGAGCTATGATCATCCGATGT
>JANOUN010001206.1:0-11794 GCA_031416875.1 Planctomycetota bacterium
TGCCGAGCAGGACTTCGCGGCCCCGCCGCGACCAGCGAACAAATGCGATGGAGAGAACGGCAACGCGGCGACGTGGAGCGGAGGTGCGTCCCAGCGGAATTCGCCTCCCGATGATAGTCCATTCCGGCAGAATGGTCCTACAGGTTCGTTGCTGGGAATTCTGCCGTTCGTGGCGCTGAAGTCCACTTCGACGACACGGCGCGACACACGGTATAGAGACCGAGCAGCAGCAGCGTCATGGTCGATATCAGGCGACCGTGATGGACACTTGCAGGATCAAAGATAAAGCGAATCGTGTGATTGCCGACCGGTGCGACACAGCCCATGAAGTCAATTTCGGCTCGCAGCATCGGAATTGGCGTGCCATCCACGGTGGCCTTCCATCCGCCGGAGAATCGTTCGGCGAGAACCAGAAGCTGCGGCGTGTCGGCGGACGTTTGCATTTCAATCCGGCCGGGTCGATCGATGACAATCGTGGCGGTGCCAGGAGCAGTGCCGTCCTCCTGTGGGAAGCCAGGATCACGGTCAACCACAGTGGCTCCTTCCGGTTGAAGCTTTCGAACGGCCTCATGCGGATCCGCAATCGTCGTTGTACGCAGTGCTAATCTTGCGCGAGGCAACGGATTGGGCACTTTCAGCCAGCGAGGATCTTCGGTTGGCTTTACACCGGTGATGCGGCTGTGGCTGCCTCCCGAGTTGATCCAGCGGACGCCCGAGATACGCAGTGATTCCAGGCTGATATTCTGAACCAGCAGATAAGACTCGGGCAGCAGGCCTTCGTAGCCGTCCGCCTGATGCCATCCGGCAAGCAACAGATCGTTGCCTTCATAGCCGATGTCGCCGTCGGCGATCTGAATTTCAGCAACGATGCGACCATCATCCGGTGAGCCGGGCGGCTGGTGAAGCGATTCGATCACTTCCTCCCAGGTCTTCGTGTTCTGCAATGCTTCATAGGTGAATCCATACGCGGCCAGATCACCGGCCAGGAACAGCATGAATCCCGCGCTGACATGACCGCGCGCGAGGTCCTGCACCATCTGTGCGGCAAGAAAGAACAGTACAGGCCCGATGATCATCAGCGTCCACGGTGCAGCGTTCTTCGGATCGCCCAGCAACATGACACCCAGTGCGGCCGCGGCACTCAGCCACGGCACGACGCTGATGAGTCGCGGCAATCGAACTTCACTTGATGCCGTTTCTTTCATCAATCGAGCGAATCCAATGGCAGCCAGCACGGCAAGCACCAGATGCAGCAGCACGACGATGCGTGACGGATATCGGAACTTTCCAATCAGCGGCAACCACGTCTGAACGACATAAAGGCCACCATCGCGACCAAAGGACAACCAGAGTGCCATCAGCCCCAGACCAAGCATTGGGATCAGCAATTGAGATCCTGTATCGGGCCGTGATCCCGTCAATGAACGTCGTCGTGCCATCAGCGACAGGGCCAGCAACACGGGAATCGCACCGCAATACAAACCCAGTTCATGCGTGTTTGCTCCGAAGACGCGGCTCTTTGTGAGAAACGGGCCGATCCATTGCAGCATATCGGCCAGCGATAACGGATGCTGAAAGAAAAACTCCGGCGGCAAAGCGGCGCGATCCGATTCTGCCAGCGCGGCGATGGACGGCAGCAACTGCACCGCACCCAGCGCGAGTCCAAAGCACTTCAGCAAACTGATCAGCAGCAGTTTTCTGACACCCAGCCAGTTCCATCCTGCGAGGCCAATGCACAGCGAGATTTCGGCAAGCAATGAGAACCAGACATACTGCGGATACCCGAGCAGCAGCTGAGATCCTGTCAGCAGTGCGATACTCACTTCTGCCGGAATCCGCCAGCACTGCGGGCCAGCGCGGGGCCTGAGCAACACATCCTGAACCAGCAGCAGCCACGGGATATGCGCGACGACGGCGATCGCGTTCGGGTGCAGGAAATGCAGTGTGCAGAACCCGCTGAAAGTAAATACGATGGCCCCGAGCCATGCCGCATCGCGTCGCACTAAATGTCGTCGCAGAAACAACTGCATCCCAAACAGCATGAAGGGATAGCTGAGCAGGATCTCGAGATCGAAGGCCGTTCCCAGCGGCAGACATCGATACAGCAGATAGTGCAGCGGATGATACGTGCCGCCCTGTCCCGATCCCGTCAGAAAAAAGCCGCTGAAGAGGTTTGGCATCCAGTCGAACGAGTCCCCTTTGGCCAGACAATTGGCATAAAACTGACGAATGGGAAGATGATAATTCTGCAGATCGTCGCAGACGTAGATTCGCCCCGTAAGCACGGGCAAAAACATCAACGCAAGGACCGCGAACGCAGCCCACTTCGCCATCGCCGCCTGCCGCGATTCCTGCTCAGCCGCGGACTGCGCGACGTTCGTGCCGTGAGACGCTGGATTAGTAACAGGAATCTTTGGAAGCATGTGTCTGATGCGTGCAGGGACGGGATCCACCGAGTCGCAGCAGAACTCTGAACGCTCCATCGTTCGCTCGACGTCACCCGTGTTTTATCGGACGGAACGAAACACCGGAAGACGCAACCAATGATTCCGGCCGACGTCACTCCAGATCGTACAATTCGTCGCGTTTCAATGGATCCTGCAGGTTCCCCGCAGAGATAAAGCCGACGCGCTTCTTTTCCATCAGCTTCACTTGTTCGTCAGACAGATAGTTGTCGCCGGGAACCTCGACGTAGGTGGCATACGAAACACTCTCGACGTGCCCATCCAGAAATGCGGCATTTGCAGAATCCAGGTGGCGGAAATGAACTGTCGGAAAATTCTGGCTCGGCGGGTCGAGTAGCCAGTTCTCTTCAAAGCTGAAAGTCATCGGCGAAAATCCGACCAGTTTCACCGCGGCACTGTCGGCAAAGACGACGGTCCGCCCGGATTCGCGGACATCGCGAAACTTGCGGCAAACCGGCCGAGGGCTGAACTGCGCGTCATACGTCGGCGGCAACCATTCGATTCCGGATGCTCGCGACAGATAGTGGCCGTTGTAGCCAAATCCGGTCGCTGGCTTTCCAAAACGGACGACATCCATTTGTGATGGTCCAAAGTTCGGACACTGAAATGATTCGTAGTTTGTTTCCATGAAAGGACTGAGGGCACCCGTCGCAAAATCCAGCTGTTTCTTTGGGTCGGGCTCGTTGTAATTCACGGTCCCGAACCAGAATCGTGCAGTCCCCGGACTGCCGGAGAACGTCTGCAGATAGTTCAAACGCGCCTGATCTTCGATCACGTAGGGGACGAACGATTCCTGATAGATGTCGGCGTAATTGTGCATCGCCAGGACCAGCTGCTTCAGACTGTTTTTACACTGAATGCGACGAGCCGCTTCGCGCGCCTGCTGTACGGCTGGCAGCAGCAGCGCCACGAGAATCGCGATGATCGCAATCACCACCAGAAGTTCGATCAGCGTAAAGCCGCGACGACGGCGGCGAGGGGTGTTTTCAGCCATGGAACGGGGACTCCTGAAGTTGCAAGAAATGCAGTCGGAGTCACCGGCGGACGGCGCGGGGCTTCCAGTCCCATCAATGAGTGCGACCGCATTTGAGGGGAACGAGTCTGAAGTCTCGTTCTGACGACGGGGCACAATGATCAGGAACCAGCCAGCGCTGTTCATGCCGACAACACCTTTCCGCGAAGGGGACGTCTGCAGTCTGTCTGGGCAGGTCTTCTGGCTCTCGGATCGTCCCAAACCTGCTCCTTCCCATGGAAAACGCGTCCCTGTCATTAAAGACAGGAATGACGTCTCCCCAGTGGATCTTTACAGGCTTCGTCCCCGATTACAGCGGCGGGACCGCGACGGAATCCTGATGTTGATGCATCAGTCACCGTCTTCCCTTTTCACTCACAGCCGTGTTTTCAGCATCAACAACTGATGCGGCAAACACCTGCAAGCACCCAAACAGTGTCAAACGCACGGTTGTGCTTTCGACAAGACGCACTCTAATCACCGACAATCTGAATGCAACACCTGCCCGGCACGTTGATTCACTTTCCCGCATTCGTAGAATCCATCGCCTTGACCCGCGAGACATTCACCAGCATATTCACGGAACACTCATGGACGAAGCGATTCGCAAGGCAAAAGTACTGATCGAAGCTCTCAGCTGGATTCAGCGGTTTCGAGGGCGTTATGTTGTGGTGAAAATCGGCGGCAGCACTCTCGACGATGTTGCCGCCGTCGACAGCCTGCTCACGGATGTCGTCTTCATGGCCACCGTCGGTATGAAACCTGTGATCGTGCACGGCGGCGGCAAGGCGATTAGCTCGGCGATGAGTGCCGCTGGCATTGAGCCGAAGTTCGTAGCTGGTCGGCGCTTCACTGATCAGCAGACCTTGCAGATCGCGTCGCGCGTGCTGGTTAAAGACATCTGTCAGTCGATTGTGGACCGCATTAACAGCAACGGCGGCCGATCCACCGGGCTGCATTTTGGATCAGAAAATGTCCTGACCGCAGAGAAACTGACGCTCAAGGACGATCAGGGCAATCCAGTCGATATGGGACATGTAGGCCATGTGACAGAAGTGGACATCGACACGCTGATCCGCGTTTGTTCGATCGGTTCGATACCGGTGATCCCGAGCATTGCTTTGAGTCGTGTCGGTCACCGTCTGAATGTGAATGCTGACACCGCCGCCGCCGCCGTCGCTCGCGCGTTGTCTGCGGAAAAGTTGATTTTCCTGAGCGATATTCCGGGCATCCTGACCAATATCAAAGATCCGTCGTCCAGGCTGTCGCATGTCACTGCGGCTCAGGTGCGTGCTTTGATTGCAGACGGCACGATTGCGGGGGGAATGGTTCCCAAGGTCGAAGCTGCACTCGAATCGCTCGACGCCGGCGTACGTAAGGTCCATATCGTTGATGCCTCAATGCGGCATTCTGTGCTGCTGGAGATTTATTCGGATACCGGCGTCGGGACGGAAATCGTTCCGTAGGAGTTTGTCTGAATACCACTGTTCTTGTGAGCGGCAAGGCGCTAGCGGTCTGTTGATTTAGTGATTTTTGGGGCGCATGATCATACCAACCCGAAGCGCCAGCGAGGAATTCGGCCGTTTCTGCCTCGCTGGCGCTTCGGGTTGGTATTAAATCAACACCCCGCTAGCGCCTTGCGGCTCACAGTTTTGGAGTATCAGAACAGACTCCTGGACGGCTGGCGCATCATATCGGGCAACGGGAATCTCAGTCGGCGGAGCGCTTGGGCTACGGGTGAACTTCGCACAATCCGTCGTGTCCACTAAACTTCGTCCGTATTACAATTCAACCGCATTCAGTTTGGCAATGGATTTTCCCCTTTCGTTTGCCCCGGAGATCGTTCGATGACACAGGTTGCCATCTCAAAGAGTCAGGCCATCATTGATCTTTTTGATGACTATGTCATTCCGAATTATCGTCGCTATCCGGTCGCATTGGTTCGAGGCGAAGGATCGCATGTCTGGGATGCGGACGGACGACGCTACCTGGACTTGTTTCCCGGCTGGGGCTGCAACATCCTGGGATATTCGCCTCCTGCCGTCGTGAAAGCGATTCAGGAACAGGCGGCTCAACTGATCCACGTTCCGAATACGTGGTACACCGAACAGCAGGGACTTTTTGCTGAGTTCCTGTGTACGCGCTGTTTCGGAAAAGCATTCTTCTGCAACAGTGGTGCCGAGGCCAACGAAGCAGCGATCAAACTTGCCCGGCTCCACGGATCTGCTCAGGGGCGTTACCGCATTATTACGTTTGAACACGGTTTTCACGGTCGCACGTTCGGGGCGCTCACTGCGACTGCGCAGCCCAAGTGCCATGAAGGACTAGGGCCGATGCTGGCTGGCTTCCGCTATTCAAAGATGAATGATATCGACGGCGTGCGAAGTCTGATTGACAACGAAACGTGCGGGATCATGATTGAACCCGTCCAGGGCGAAGGTGGCGTTCGCATTCCCGAACCAGGATTTCTGCAGGCACTGCGGGATCTTTGCGACGAACATGGTCTGTTGTTGATCTTTGACGAAGTGCAGACCGGAATGGGGCGCACGGGAACATGGTTCGGCTATCAGCAGTCTGGTGTCCAGCCGGACGTCCTGACTATGGCAAAAGGCATCGCAGCTGGTGTTGCCTGCGGTGCGATGATCTGTCGGGATGAGTTTGCAGGTGACCTGCGACCCGGAATGCACGCCAGTACATTTGGTGGTAACTCTTTGGCGATGGCGGCGGGGCTCGCTACGGGTTTGACAATTGAACGCGAAGGTCTGCTGGATCACGTGGAGCAGCTGGCCGCCGATGTCCGTACGCAGCTGGAAGCCCTGCAGCAGCGACTTCCCATCATTCGCGAAATTCGCGTCTGTGGCATGATGATCGGAATCGATCTCAGCATTGCTTCTGGACCTGCGGTGGCGAAGTGCATGGAGCGCGGTGTCCTGATCAACTCCACAAACGACACCGTCGTCCGACTCCTGCCAGCCTTGAATATCAAAGCCGATGATCTGACGGAAGGCCTGCAAGTGATCGCCGATGTCCTCGAAGAAATGGCGAATGAAGCATGAACGGCAGAGGTTAGGCGAGCGGCATGCGTCAGCTTGCCGGTACAAAAACTCGGTACTGGATGGCTCACGCGCTCCGCTCGCCGGACTCCTTTCTGGCCGCGCGACGTTTAGGCGCCGCACGATCTGCCGGTGGCACTGTACGCAGAAATCCAGCATTTCAGGAGTTTTCGAGAGGTCAGATTGACATCGAAAATGGCAGGTCTACCATTCAGGTTATGAAAACTCGCATTCTGACGGCTTTGCCGGTCTACAACGAAGTTTCCCATGTCGCGGGGGTTTTGCACGAACTGCTGCAGCATGTGGATGACATCCTTGTCGTCGATGATGGCTCAACCGACGGCACGAGCGAGGTGCTGAAGCAGTTTCCTGCGGTTGCGGTGAAGCAGCATTCGCCTAATCTCGGTTACGGGGCGGCTCTGAGTACCGCCTTTGACTATGCGCTTCTGCACGGATTCGATGTGCTGGTGACGATGGATTGTGATGGACAGCATCAGCCGCAGTATGTGCGTGAGATTGCCCGTCTGATCGACGTCAGGGCGGAATCTCCGATTGATATGGTCTCCGGTTCCCGTTATCTGAAAGATTTTGAAAGTGACACCGCGGCGCCCGTTGAACGTCGCCAGATCAATGCGAGGATCACGGCCTGTCTGAATGAGCAACTTGGGTTGTCAATTACGGATGCCTTTTGCGGCTTCAAGGCGTACCGCGTTTCTTCACTGGCAAAACTCGATATCACAGACAAAGGTTACGCGATGCCGCTGCAGCTGTGGGTGCAGGCCGCTGATCTCGGCTGGAACATTCGAGAGTTTCCCGTACCTCGAATCTATCTGGAAGAAGCACGGTCATTCGGCGGTTCGCTGGACGATGCCAGTGTGCGACTGGCCCATTACCGTTCTGTGCTCAATGCCGAATTGGAACGCCGCGGTATGATTCAGCGATTCACGTCCGATTGCGGTGCAGCCTCGGCTCGGTAAGCACTATGACTTCTCCCGTCGATCCGGCTGCATTGATGCAGCTTGCCCTGCAACATGCTCGTCGCGGGGAAGGGCACGTCGAACCCAATCCCATGGTTGGTGCCGTTGTAGCTTCTGCAGATGGACGGGTCATTTCGACGGGGTCTCATCAACAATTCGGCGGTGCCCACGCGGAGATCAACGCAATCCTGGCCGCGGGGGCGGAAACGGTCGGAAAAGATCTTTATGTGACGCTGGAACCCTGCAGCCATTTCGGAAAAACGCCGCCCTGCGCAGATGCTGTCATCAAGGCTGGATTTCGTCGTGTGTTTGTCGGCTGCCAGGATCCGGCACCGCACGTGGCCGGTCAGGGAATTCAGCGTTTACGCGATGCGGGCGTGGAGGTCACCGTTGGCGTCTGTGAATCCGAATCCCGACGCCTGATCGCACCTTTTGAAATGCTGATGCTGCAGCGTCGTCCGTGGGTCCATGCCAAGTGGGCCATGACGCTCGACGGGCGCATCGCTTCACGGACCGGTCATTCCCGGTGGATCAGCAGCGATGCGTCCCGCGCGGTCGTGCATCAACTGCGAGGTCGGATGGATGCCATCATCACAGGAGCGGGCACCGTTCGGTCCGATGACCCGCTCCTGACGGCCAGACCGCCAGGGGCTCGCAGGCCGCTGAGAGTGGTCATCGACGCGGATGGATCTTCGCTGCACGCCGAAACAAATCTGGTCAAGTCGCTTTCTCAGAGTCCTGTTCTGGTCTGTGTCGCTGACGATGCTGCGACTGATGAAGTCGGACGGCTCAAATCCCTCGGAGTGGAAGTGATGGCATGTGCTGTCAGTGAACCGGGACGAATCGATCTGCGTGCGGTCATGGCGGAACTTGGACGCCGCGGCTGCACGAATGTTCTCACGGAAGCTGGCTCCGGAATTCTCGGAAGTCTGTTTGACTCGTCATTGATCGACGAAGTTCATATCTTCATCGCTCCCCGACTCATCGGCGGAACATCGGCTCGTGCCCCGATCGGCGGTCTGGGCCGCGAATCAATCCCGGCAATTCCCAACGTGCAACAGATTCGCCATACGTCGATCGGTGATGACCTGCTGATCGAAGGTGATGTCTGCCGGGAGTGATCATGAGTCTGCAAACTACAATCGACCACGAAAATCAGCCATCCATGAACTTTACGACTGCTTCGCTCTCAGGCGTCTCCCACAATTCAATCACGCTGCGTTTTGACGTTCAGGAGCAGGATCTGGCGACGGTGCGCGAGATTGTGGAGTCTACGGGTTTCTTTTATCCGCCTGAGGTCGATATTGCGGTTGAGCTTGTTGAAGAACGCTTGCGAAAAGGCGAAGCGTCTGGATATTTCTTTGCCTTTGCTGAACTTGACGGGCGCACGGTCGGCTACTCGTGTTACGGTCCGATTGCCTGCACGGCCAGCAGTTTCGATATCTTCTGGATTGCCATTCACAGTGACGCACAACGGCACGGGATGGGGAAGTGGCTGATGTCCGTGACGGAAGATCTGATCTTTGGTCGCGGCGGTGAACGAATCTACGTCGAAACCTCCGGTCGCGATCACTACCTGCCGACGCGGAAGTTTTATGATCGCTGCGGATACCAACAGGTCGCTGAGCTTCCGGAGTTCTACGGTGAACAGGATTCCAAGGTGATTTACCTGAAGACGAAGGCGACTGCGCCACCACCACTCATCCCCGCCCCCGCCGATGGGATTCCTCAGCCGGGCACGCCGCCGGAATTTGAATCACTGCTGCCGGAATTCCGACGACTCTGCGAAGTCGTCGCCCGTCTGCGAGCGCCGGACGGATGTCCCTGGGATCGGCAGCAAACAATGAAGACCATCAAGCCATACACGCTTGAAGAAACCTACGAACTGCTCGAAGCGATCGACGCCGATGACAACGATGCAATCTGCGAAGAGTTGGGAGACGTGCTGCTCCAGGTGATTCTGGACTCTCAAATCGCGGCAGATGAACTACGCTTTCTGCTGACGGATGTCGTCCATTGCATTGCTGAGAAGATGATTCGCCGCCATCCACACGTGTTCGGCGACGTGGATGCTCGAACCACGGATGACGTCAAACGCAACTGGCATGCAATCAAGCAACAGGAGAAGCCAGCGCGCGAATCGCAGCTGGACGGGATTCCAACCGCGTTACCGGAACTGGCTCGAACTGCACGCATCACCGCGCGAGTTGCAGCCGTGGGCTATGATTTCCCCGACCGACGTATGCTGTTCGACAAGCTGAATGAAGAATTGCACGAGTTGGCTGTGGAACTCTTTGGATCGGCCGACATTCCCACGGTGCTCGCGACGGTGGATTCCGAAGTAATGCCCGATGAACCGCTGCTGCCGGATTTGAAAGACAAAGCAGAATCCGAACTGGGTGATGTGCTGTTTGTGCTGGCCAATATTGGTCGCCGCTGGGGGCTCAACCCGGAAGAAGCCCTCCGCCGCAGCAACGTAAAGTTTTCACGCCGGTTTCAGGCCATCGAAGAGGCGATGAAGAGTGAGGGACGCAGCATGCATGACGCGACTCTCCGCGAAATGGAAGATGCCTATCAGGCCGCCAAGCGTCGTGAACCAAAATCGAACGGCTGAAATATGAAACTGCGATTCATCACCGTGGGCGGCACGATCGATAAGATTTATTTCGACCAACTGAGCGAATACCAGATCGGTGCACCGGGCGTTGAGCGGATACTCCTGGATTTGCCGGTTGCGTTTGAATACACGATCGAAGCGGTGCTGCGGAAGGACAGTCTGGACATGACAGCCGAAGACCGGCAGCTTATCAGGCGGGCGGTCGAACGATGTCCGGAGCAGTACGTCGTGATCACACATGGCACGGACACGATGATTGAAACTGCCCGTGTCCTGATCGGAATCCCCGACAAGCGGGTTGTGTTGACGGGTGCGATGCAACCCGCAAATTTCCATCACAGCGATGCGACTTTCAACGTCGGCATGGCAATCGGCGTGGCGATCACGCAGCCAGTTGCCGGCGTCTGGATCACCATGAGCGGCAAAGTCTTCGACCCGCTGAAAGCTCGCAAGAACCGCGAATGCGGCGTGTTCGAAGCCACGTAGTTACAGCAGCATGACCAAGCCATCCATGCCGGACAAGCGACTGTAGATCGCCAGTACCTGCTGTGATGAATCACACATGGGCTCAAGCGTTACAGCCACATGCCTGCCATGTTGCGTATTCCGCAAGGAAAACGGCGGATCGGTTTCCAACCCGAGTTCATCTCTCACGCAGGCGACCACGCGCGCTGTAAAATTATCCTCGGCAGAACCGATCACCTTAAATGTGAAATGGCACGGAAAAGCATGGCGACTTTCAAGCAGTTCCACAGACGGCAGTTGGATCACAGCTCAGAACTCACTGGTTTTCAGATACACGAAAATGGCGACCAGTGGAATTATACGCTCGCACGTTTGTTCGGGGACAGCGTCCTGAATCAAAATCAGAATCGAAACGGTCACGGGCAAGCTCGGCGTGCCGGTGGCTGCGCGTTTTCAAACCAACGCGCCTTTGGCATTCAGATGCGAATCGGCTAGATTGATCGCATAAACTGACTTTATAAACGGCAAAATCTGACTGGCGGACGTGTGGCGATCGGACGATTCATCGAACTCGAAGGCGTACGGGTCAACAACCTTCAGAATGTCAGTCTGAAGATTCGGCACAACGCGCTGACCGTAATTTGTGGCGTGAGCGGTTCCGGGAAAAGCAGTCTGGCATTTGATACGCTCTATGCGGAAGGTCAGCGGCGCTATGTCGAAACCTTTTCACCTTCCGCGCGGCAGTTTCTGGACCGCATCGAACGCCCGGCTGTGGACCGGATCAGCGGCCTTCCGTCGGCGATCGCCATTCGGCAACAGATTCGTTTCGACGGACCGCGCAGTACCCTGGGTACGCGAACTGAGATTATCGAACCGCTGCGTGTGATCTTCTCTCGGGCAGGTCGCATGGTCTGTCCGGACTGTCAGCGACCGGTCGATGCGATGTCGGCAGAGTCTGTCGCCGCCGCAGTTCTTGAGCAACCCTCTGCTGCCCGCATCATGATCGGCGCTGTGATCCATGTCGATCACACATCTTACGCCGATGTGCGTGCGGACCTGTTGCGGAACGGTTTCACGCGCATCATCATCAATGACCGCATGGCCCGGCTGGAGGAACTGGAATCACTGCCGGCCGTCCCACCGCCTTCACGCAAACGACAGTCTGCCCTCGCGAAAGCAACGCTGACGGTGATTATCGATCGTCT
>JANOUN010001207.1:0-3822 GCA_031416875.1 Planctomycetota bacterium
ATGATCCTTGATGTCAGACTGGTCTGATCGCTCAGGAAGATTTCGAACCGGAAGGCTCCTGGCGGACTTGTCCACGTGATCGTGGGTTTCGTCTCGACCAGCTTCTGCGGAGTTTCGATCGCGAATGGATTCACCGGGCCCGTCACCGTGGGCACGACCTGCACCACAAATTCTGTCGGTGCCGACCATGGCGATGTCGTGTCGTCGGCAAAATTAGCGCGCACCCAGACCCGGGTCCGGCCAAGATTCAGTTCGGTTGTCGGAGTGAAGTTCGTAGCATCAATACCGTACTCAATAAACTGCACCGTACGCTGTTCCGCGTCGGTAACCCACAGGTCATAGCTTGTGGCATTGTCAACGGCCTCCCATGCGATCGTGGGGGTCGCATCGCTGACTGTGCCGGTGGGCAACAGCACCGTCATGAGTGAACGAACTTCGAGTGACTCAACAACCGCCGGAGCCTGCAAGCTGGATTTGCTGCGACGGGATCGTTGTTTGCCTGAGATGGATTCAAACTTCATGGTCTGCTCTGCCAATATGCTCGACGGACGGGTGAAGAATGCCGTGGACGAGCCACGTGCCGCGGCAGCAACCACACGCCGAACGATTGCGGAAGCTGCGGCGGCCCAAAGGAACGCTCGTCTCGTCAAGTTATCGCCCGTACGGAAAACGTGTTTTGACGGAAGACTCACTACAACCGGAAGAACACAAAAAACACGTCCCTCACGCACGGTGCCAACTCACTAACTGAAAGACCCGCCCCAGTTTCCCTCCTTTGACTCTGGTCTTTCTGTCGGCAGATTCTGCCGGATCGCTCGGTAAGACGCATGGATCGGACTGTCCTAACATTTGTCCCGCGCTGCTTCGGGCGGGCGACTGATACAATCGGTCGAGACTGACTGGTCGTTGATTGCGGCAGGCAGTTTGCGTGTGGGGTAAAAGATCCTGAAAAACAGGTTCAGGAGAGCTGCGTGAAATCGATAACCGAATCGGAGTTCCGTTCATCAAAACTCAGTCGCCTGTCCGGATCTTCCGCAGGTGGCTCCCTGAGGCTGCAATGTTACGATCCACTGCGATCAGTCACTCGACTCCGGCGGCACGGAACGCGAGCCGCATGCCACAGGCGGAGATTTCCGTCTCCGTCTGCCTGGACAGCGGCACGCCCATTCCCGCGCGATTGGTTGAACTGGCTCGGCTAGACCTGATGATCGTCACGGATCGACCGCTGCGTTATGGGACGGCCGTTCAACTGGCTTTGTTCAGTGATCTCGTTTCGTCTGTCACGCAGACGCGAGGAAACGTGCATTGGTGTCGTCCCCATCAACACGGCTGGCAAATCGGAATCTTTCTGACGATGCCACTGCCAGATCGGTTGACGGAACGTGAATGGAGCGATCTGCGCAATACTCTGCGTTACGAATGCAACTGGAAAGCCTGGATCCTGTGGGACAGCGATGGACAACTGGAACCGGTGTGGATCGCAAATTACTCCATTGGTGGGCTGTGCCTGCATGCACCGCGTGTGGTAACGCAAGGCAGCAAGTTTACGCTGTTTGGTTCTGGTGGTACCAAAGACCGTGCAGTACTGAATGGAGATGTTCAGTGGACGCGTCGAAACTCAGACGGCGTGCTGATCCGTTGTCACATTCATCAACAACGCGGCCGAGACCTGCCCAAAATGTTTGGAAATCTGGATGCGGTGCATATGGAGTCTGAAGAAAGTCCGGATCCCGTCCGGTCGGCCGACTCCATCGAAACCCAGAACTGCGAACTCACAGCCCGCGAACAGTTTTTACCTGCCGGTGCCGCCTACGCCAGAATCCCTTCCACCAGTCTTCCATGCACATCCGTCAATCGATAACGCCGACCCTGAAACTTATAGGTCAGTCGTTCGTGGTCGATGCCCAGCAGGTGCATAATCGTTGCATGCAGGTCGTGGATGTGCAGTCCATCCGTCGCAACGTTATAACCGAACTCATCGGTCGCACCGTAAACTGATCCTGACTTAATGCCACCGCCAGCCATCCAGATGCTGAAACAGCGAGGATGGTGATCGCGTCCGAAGTTGGGAGAGATTTTTCCCTGGCAGTAATTCGTGCGTCCAAACTCGCCGCCCCAGACGACCAGCGTGTCCTCCAGCAATCCGCAGCGTTTCAAATCCTTCACCAAAGCGGCCGCTGGCTGATCTGTTTCTTTGCAGATTGCCGGCAACGCACCGGGAAGTCCGCCGTGATGATCCCAGTCCTGATGATACAGCTGAATGAATCGCACGCCCCGTTCGGCAAGTCGGCGAGCCTGCAGACAGTTTGCCGCGAAAGTGCCGGGCGTTGACACATCCGGCCCGTAATCATCCAGCACAGACTTCGGTTCGTTGGAAACATCCGTCGCTTCCGGCACACTCGTCTGCATCGACCAGGCCATCTCGTAATGATCGATGCGACTTTGAATTTCGCTGTCGGCAGTTCCTTCCAACTGATGCTGATGCAGTTCTTTCAGTCGATCCAGCAGCATTCGACGACTTTTGCTGCTGACACCATTGGGATTACCCAGATACAGCACTGGATCTTTGGCCGCTCGAAACAACACGCCCTGATGTCGCGTCGGCAGGAATCCACTGCCCCACAAATGAGCGCCCAACGGCTGGCCACCTTTATCCTTTGTGATCAGCACGACAAACGCAGGCAGATTGGCATTGTCCTGACCAAGTCCGTAGCTCAGCCAGGCACCCATGCTCGGACGCCCGGCGATCTGAGTCCCCGTCTGGAGAAACGTCACGCCCGGTCCGTGATTGATCGCTTCCGTGTACATTGAATTTACGACGCACAAGTCATCGGCGATACTGGCCGTATGCGGCAGCAACTCACTGAACCAGGCAGCGGCCTGACCGTGCTGACTGAACTTAAACGGTGAGCCGACCAGAGGAATCGACGACTGATTGCCGGACATTCCCGTCAGGCGCTGCGTCCCCCGGACAGAGTCCGGCAGTTGCTCACCATTCATCTTATTCAACAGCGGCTTGTGATCCAGCAGGTCCAGCTGCGACGGCGCACCGGACATGAAAAGATAAATAATGCGTTTGGCCTTCGGCGCAAAATGCGGCTCCCCCAGGACTCCATGATCCTGCGCCTCCGCCGCGCCTGCCTCCTGCGTCAACAGATCCGCCAAGGCGATGCTGCCCAGCCCGATACCCGATCCTGTCAGGAAATCTCGTCGCGTATTCGTTGTGGGGAAGAAGTTCATCGCAAAGCAATCCGCTGTCGCCGGTCTCATGAAAAGGAAAGATGCCGATCGCCAGCTGGCTCGCAGTCTTTTTCAAGACTGGTCCAAAACGGCGATGAGTCAACGATGAGTGTACGCGAACAGCCACGATGAGAAAAGAATCCCGCGAGGCATTGCCGTATCGCCATTCCTGACTCTACCGGATTCTATGTGCTGGAAGTTTGAACCACGAATCGACACGAATGAACACGAATGTTACGCATTCCATTCGTGTCTATGTGTGTTCATTCGTGGTTCAGGGTCCGGAAACCTCGCTTCAATTCGCGCACACATAGAAAACGGTACAGTCAGCATTTTTTGTCTCTGGTGCCCAGTTTTGCAGTTTTGGCGATCGGCCCGTTTCGTCCATGGTCAAAGTCGGGACTCAGAATTCCATGCGACAGAAAGATGAGTGAGTCTTGACGCGGGCTTCGCCCGCAACCCAATATTTTGTGAGAGTCAACGTGGTCCGTTGTTCCCCACACACGCACCGACGCGCACTTGAGCCCCTGCCGACCCTGTGTCGGTAGAGCCGGGGTTTGAAAACTAAAGAGGAAAGAAACA
>JANOUN010001208.1:0-5116 GCA_031416875.1 Planctomycetota bacterium
GTTTGACGTATCCGTCACCACCTCATCATCAGCGTCCTTTTCGTCTGCCGCCGGACTCACGGCGGCCATCTTCTGCTTCCAGGTCGTGCTGGCAATTGCCGTCGGCCATTCCAGATTCCTGCGGCGTTCATATTCTTCCGAAGTGATGTGATAACACGACTCCATGATAAACGGATAGCCCTGAAACTGAGCCAGACCCTCACCTCGCTTCAGGGCAAATATGGATCGGTTGGGATGATCGGAGGCTTCGATCAGATCATTGACTCGCAATTTTGGAGTCGGCGTAGGTTTCAATGTGGTGATAATGGATCGGACCATCCCAAAAACTCCTGGCGTTTCGGATGTGCCTTTAGATTCCGGAAAAATAAGCCGTTCCCCGGACACGAACGTGAGATCCCGCAAATCATCGGGAGTGGACACGCCAAAGATTTGCCGCACGCGAGTGTTGTTAATGACGGTCGAAGCAATGTCGGCTCCCGGACTGCGCAAGTCATCGAGACACTGATTTGCAAGAATCAGTGAAATGTCGTGACTTCTGGCCATTTGAAGCAGCACTTCGATATTGCCGGAAACGGCGCGTTGAAATTCATCCATAATGACATACACCTGACGGCGAGGCTTGGGTGCTCGTTGTGCGGCGTTCATCAAACCAAACAAGACAAGACGCGCCATTTCGGCGCTCATCAGGCTTCCAGTGCCCGCTGGCAAAGCAAAAAACGCCGCTTGGGGCTTTTCGAACAAATCCGCCAAGTCAATCAGGCCTGCAGGATGATTGGAAGGATCGCCACTGTCGGAAAAACGATTGAGTGGTTCAATCGTCGCCAGCCGTTCGACGGAAGTGACCACATTGGAGCCATCGTCAATTGTCTTCTTTGAAATCTTAAGCGCCGCTTTGTCATTGAGTAAATGCTGCAGACCAGCGAATGAGGGAACTCGATGCGAACGCTTGAGGGCGGCTTGCAGGAGACTGAAATTGGCGTCGCCAAAATACTTTCTTCCATAATCTGTCCCGTACTGCAAACCGAGAGCGGTGGTCAGCAGGTCGGTCTTCTGCAGGGCCGACAGATTTTTGAACGCACGCTGGGAAAATGGATTAAATCCGTGGGACGAACGGCCATCAACGGGCGTGAAATACCGAAACGGATATGACCAGTCTGCGGGATCAAGCTGAGTATTCTCGGGCTGACGGCTGTTAATCCGAGCCCCTTCTCGCATGACTTCGAACAGTGTCTGATCATCAGCTTTGAGGTCAATCACGATGACGGATGCGTCGCCGAACTGCATGAGTTGAGCGAGCAGCGGACTGATTCCAAGAGACGTTTTCCCTGAACCACTGTCGCCCAGAAAATGGACATGCTCCCGCAGCACTTTGCTGGGAACAATGACCGGGCCGTTGTCCGCTGTGTTAACTCCCCAAAAAATGTCGTGGCGGAACTTTCCGCTGTCGCAGGTGTGGAGCGTTTCCGTGATTTTCTTCCAGTTGTGCGATGTGAACGGCATACCGGATGGAAGTGGAAATCCACGTGCCGTGAATCCCGCGAAAAGTCTTGACGTGCAAAAGAACGTGAATGCCACAGGCATTATTAGCGGAAGCATCAGGCTGATCACAAACCGAACACCCGTTGGCATTTCGCGAAGCGCTTTGAGCTGTGTACCGCTGATGCCCTGAGACGGAACATGAAGTCGAGCATTTGGAGTGAGATCATCAATTCGTTTTCTGCGACTCTCACTTTCTTCCCGCAGTACGCGAAGCCGGTCTTCCCGGGATTGCTGTGGCACCAAAGTCAGAAACTGAAGCTCCAAGTCATCGCCAATGAGGCTTTTCAGGTAAGGATGCAATCCGTCTTTCAGCTTTTGTGACTTCTGACGTTCTTTGGTGGCTTCTTCCTCAGCCGAGATGTCGTCCCAGTGCTGTTTCCTCGACAGTTCATGATCCTCCAGCAGTTTTTGAGACAGATCCGAATCCTCGCCCGACTGCATCAGGTCAAACTCGTAGGTCATGCGTTCGACTCCACGGCGCCGTTCTAATCCCTGCTCGTCGAGTTCCAGTCGATAAAAATGTCGGGGAACTGCCAGTGGAAAAATTGTGACAGCCGCACTGAGCGCGATCAAAGTGCGAGTCGCAGGATTTCCTGCGGGCGAACGGTGAATCGCGGGATTTGTCGTCTTGATTCGGTCATACAGCAGCCATGACGTGCAGGCTTTTCCGAATTCACTGAGAATCTGATTGGGCCCAAGGTATCGTCCGCCCCAGATTGGCGAGAAAAGGTCGATCACGAACGGGGCGACGAGAAAGATCAGAATCATCGTCAGCGGCCCCTCAACGTCCGGCTGTCTTGCGGTATCGACCATGGTATGGCGGAAATACAACGCGACCACGAATAAGATTGAAAGGGGCACGAGTGTGTGTTGAATTCCAATGGATTGCCACATCCCGAACCGCCACCGATTTCGGAGCGCATCACGAATTGACTGTTGTTCGGTCAGCGTACGGGGAATCGTGCCACGCGCATCGATCACATGCAGAATGAATCGATCGATGAAGAACCACAGAAAACAAAGGGTCAGCATTGCCTGAAAAAACCAACTGCCCAGCACAAAGGACAGAAAGGTTCCGATCAGCGCCGTCGCAGCTGCATAAATCTTTGGGACAAAACCTGAGCCATAGAGGGCGATGCAAACGGCAAACAACCCGCAGCCAAGGAAGAGCGAAATGGTTGTCCCTTCGTTGAAAGTTGTTTGTAGTGGATCGCGCTGGAACCAAACATACATTTGCCCGATGGCAAACGTATAGACCACGAATTTCAAATAGAGCAGCCAAAGTGAATCCGTCCAGTTGAATCGGTAAACCGTTCGTGCGGGATAATCAAAGGACGTCGTGGGATAATTCGGCGAGTGAACATCATCAGGAGCGGTCGGCGCCGGGTCCTGCATATTGAGGGGGAACGGGAATGGTTCATCTTTAAGGAATGGCACGGAGGACCGCCAGCAAATCGCGAAGGATGGGGACAACTTCCACTGTGACGGCACACGGAAACTTCTGACCGGGGATTTTTCGTGCGAGTTCTTTTTGTTTTTCTTCGGTGAACGTGACGCAGGCAATCTGAAATCTGCCGGACTGCATCAACGATGCGCAGAGTGGAATTGCGAGGCGGCATTTGATGTCTGCGTCGATTTTCCGAAGCACATGATCATTCGGCCCACCGCCATCGACACGCACAAATGACAGCAGCGACGGTGTTGTGGAAGCGTCCACAACGTACTGCGAGGGATCGACACCTTTTTTCAGAAGTGCCGGATGTTTTTCCAGGAGTTTGGCAACTCGCAGCCGCGTACGTTGGGGCTTTTCGCCAAAGCAGTATCCCAGAATTCCGAATTGCGTATAAAGACTCTGGGTTCCCAGCGGGAGCGCGCACCGCGCTGGCACGCCGAAGAGTTTTGCTCCACGCAGTCCCAGCGTGAAATACACCGAATTCGCGAGGAATTCGTGCTTTGCCAAATGTGCATTTTCGATCAGGCGGGTCGTGACCTTCGAGACGGCATTCACATCGGAATCTGAAAAGAACTGGCGGTGCAACACGTCACGAGTGGTGACTCGGTACGTCATTAAGTGTTCAAGGATTTCATAATCCCTGTCCAGCAATCGTGTCGTATTGATTCGCTGTCGTCTGGCCATCGCCTCAAATTACCAAAGCTCGTACGCGAGCTGTTCCTTTTCACAAAACCAATGGAAGATTTGAATACGTTCGCGTGCATAGGCTCCGGCAAATTCGACGACCAGCCGCGGAGGCCAGATTGAATCCCCGGCAATGATGGCGTCCGGCACTTTTTTCTTACGCCTGAGCGGGGCAATAATACCCTCTCCCTTCCAGAGCGTCGCTTCTTCAGGGCGGGTTTCTCTGAACCGCAGAAAAGTTTCGGCCACACCGACGTCATGCGTCAGCTGAAAATACTGTTTGATTTTGCGTGCCGGTTTTCCGCTTCGGAGTTTTGTGGCTCTGCTGGAGGCCACCACAACAAGGCATTTGCGTGGTCCTTTTTTCCAGCGGGACTGGACGCGCCAGGCAATTTGTCCGAAATCCGCCGCGCGCTGCCCCGGCCGCCAGCAGGCCACGGGAGCGACAATTTCCGGCATCGGACGAACCAGAACGGAATATCGTTCGAGCCAACCAGCGCGGGCCAGTCGTCGGATTCGGTCTTCGGCAAGCTTCCGTGAATCCGCCGCATCGCTCCACCATGTATGGGCAATCTGGTCCAGACTGAAGAGCCGAACAGCAGTCGAGAGATGATCCAGGATCTCACAATCACGCGAGGTCAGGCGAAGCGACAAGGTCGGGTTCCTCTTACCGAAGGATTGGCGGAGTGCCGGGCGTCACACGGCGCAAGTGTGCGACAGGGTGTGAGAACATTCTGATGGCTGACACCTGTGTTCAGCCATGCGTGAAGAATGCAGCTTTTGACAGCAATTGGCGGAGTTTTCCGCGGCACGTTGTCCGGCACTCAGCACTCGAAGGCAGCGTGCCGCTGCGAGTGCCTCGATTTCTTCATTCTCTGGTGGCGGTTTCGCCCCCGAAACCGCCTCTGGCCGCAGCGTCCAGCGGAGGCCCAAGGGGCACAGCCTGCCCCGGCAGGCTTGCCCCTGGATCGGGCGGCCCAGCCCGATCGCGGACGTTCAAGTCCGCAGGTGATTGCCCCGGCAATCACCGTCCTCTTTCGTCCGTTCAGGACGGCGGAGCGTTCAGCGGAGCGGCGATCGGCTGCCAGCGTGCAGCTGGCATGAGCCGTCGCGGGGGCGGTAATGGTGGCGGGAGAAGTCGCGCTGACCAGACTTTATTGGCACGTGAATACGGTTCTGGCGAGACCTCGTGCGCAGACACTTTCTTGTCTGATGGCGATCTATGTATTTCGCAGCGAACGTGATCGATGCGGCACTGAACCAAAAAGAATCCCGGGGTAAGGGAATATGGAACCTGAAATTCAGTCGACTTGATTTACGTGGAGTCAGACAAGGTGTCGGAAATCAGGAGAGAGAATGAGCGCTCGGGCATACTGGAATTTGTCGGTTCCGTCCGGAAATGCAGAGTTTGCGAGAACTCAATTCGGAGAGAAGTACGTG
>JANOUN010001209.1:0-4534 GCA_031416875.1 Planctomycetota bacterium
ACCACCTCCAGGAGGTCCCCCTCCAAAGCCGCCGCCGAATCCACCCGGAGGTCCGCCGCCAAATCCTCCAGGAGGTCCGCCACCAAAACCTCCTCC
This sequence comes from Planctomycetota bacterium, assembly GCA_031416875.1. Taxonomy (GTDB): domain Bacteria; phylum Planctomycetota; class Planctomycetia; order Planctomycetales; family Planctomycetaceae; genus SXXK01. The sequence goes on from JANOUN010001209.1 coordinate 97, forward strand.
ACCACCACCCGGCGGGCCGCCGCCAAAACCGCCGCCGCCAAAACCGCCGCCGCCAAAACCACCAGGAGGACCACCACCAGAATCTCCACCGAAACCTCTGCTACCGCGATCCCCGCGGTCACGACGCTCACCTCGATCCTGGGCATGAGAATGTGATGCCATCGTTCCCAGAAGGAATCCGGCAATTGATGCGGTCAGGAGAATTCGGGAAAGTTTCATTTTAAATCTCCAGCAGACTTGGATACTTCTGTGTGCATAATCATGACGCCTTGCTCATGAGTCAGCTTAGTCCGGATGTGTACACTTAACCCCGGCCACGATACACGCGATTCGATTTGTTTTGCAATTTTTCCAGACTCTTTCACCCTTCCGCAGGGTTTGAGTTTATGAAACGATGATTGTTCCACTGGAATCCGTCAATTCCATCGATTGAGTGTTCCTCAGGCAGTCCATGTTGCAATCGTCACTCTCTTCGTAATCTTCCGATACTTTCGGCATTTCAGCGAATCGCCGGACGGAAAATGGGATTCAACCGCAAGGTCGGGAACAATATCAGATCTGCCCGGCCGCCACGTTGTTTCTTAAATGACACACTGAACACAATAACAGTAATTGATAACGGGATCGGATTGACTGCCCGTTCCCGATCATTTGCAGGAATACAATATGGACATTTGTCCTGTACTGTTTCGGTCTTTGCGGCTCGCTGTTTTTTGCAGCGGAATTCTCTCGATATCCACTGCCGCCTTCGGTCAGGCCAATGTGGGCACCGAGCTCGATCTGCTGCGGCGCGAAGATATTCGTACTCAATTGGGTCTTACTGAAACACAGACTCAGAAAATCGAAGAAGCCGCCACGGCGGGAACAATCTCGCAGGACTTTTTCAAGCCCTACCTGGAAAAGATGAAGGGGAAGACTCCGGAAGAGCAATCAGCGATCCGTGAAGAGATGAAGCTGGCTGTCGTGAAAGCGAAGGAGGATGTCGGCTTGCAGTCACTGAATCTGCTGGACAGCCGCCAGTTGAAAATGCTGAGATCAATTTACATTGCTCAAGCTGGGTATCGCTCCCTTTCGGACACGCGTGTGGCAGCGGATTTTTCTCTGACCGACGAACAGAAATCTCAACTGGCCGAACTGAATGCAGCACGTTCTGAGGCGGCGACAAAACTTGGTTTTAGCGCGACAGACGAACAGAATGCGGCATTCAATAAAGAATGGGAAGCGAAATTTCTGGGAGTCCTGAACGCCGAGCAAAAAGGCATGTGGACGTCACTCAGCGCAGGCGCTGCATCAGTTCAAAGTCCCGGAACAGCGCTTGTCGATGCGGCAGCTCCCGGAACAATACCAGCAACGACGACGGCGGCGAATGCTGACACACCGCCTCCCGGCGCTCAGGTGATGTCCAGTTTCGGCAGTGCCGCGGACGCGGCGGAGACGAATCAACGGGTCGAAAAATTCACATTCAATTTCCGATTCGCTCCCTGGGAACAGGTGCTTCAGGACTTCGCCGCCAGTACCGGCTATACCCTGGACATGGCTCAGATTCCGAACGGTACATTCAGCCACATCGACAACAAAGAATACAACGTCGATCAGACGCTGGACATCATGAATGGCTACCTCCAGCGCAAGGGTTTTGCGCTCGTGCGGAGAGACGGCTTTCTGGTTTGCGTCAACGTTCGCGATGGGATTCCCAACATTCTTGTTCCGGACGTATCCGTTGAAGAGTTAATGGCAAAGGATGAAAGCGGGCACTTTAAGATTGGTGAAAACGAACTGGTTCGGGTTCAGATCCTGCTGAAGAAAGTGGACGTGGGCGTGATGGCGACGGAAGTCGAAGCCCTGACCGGGCCGCTGGCCAGAATGACAGCGTTAACACAGTCGGGAATCCTCATCATTTCTGATACGGGATCCAACCTGAGAAAAATCAATTCGTTTCTGGAAGCTGCGATTGCAAATGTGACGCCGGACCTGATTTTCAAATCCTACCCGTTGACGAACATCGATGCCGAAGAAGCGGAGTTAATGCTGTTGGCGCAGTTTGGAATGCGACAAGGGGCCGGGGCTGCTTTGAACGTGAGTGCCGCCTCTGGTAGTGATGATCGGCGCGGTCAGGCACCGACGCCGGCCGCTCAAACGACCTCCTTGAAGGTGATGTCGGATACTCGCACCAACAGTTTGTTTGTGACTGGCTCGAAGGACGATCAGGCACTGGCGGAAGAGATCATCAAGGCAATCGATATTTCGGAACTGCCGGACGGCACGCCGCTCACGAGAGCCGGAGCGTCAGGGCCATATCTGCGAGTTTACAAGGTGGGGGGGCGCGCTGATCAGGCGGCTCTCAGTATCAACGCGATGATGCCTGGTGTCGTCGTGAATGAAGACAACGCTGCCAGCACCGTGCATATTTTTGGCACCGCGAAGCAGCATCAACAAGTTTCCGAGTGGGTTGAGGCGTTTGCTGCGGGTTCGGGCGCGGCGGGATCTGTCGCCGTGATTCCTTTGGTGAAAATGGACCCCCTGACTGCCGCCGCCACGTTACGGAACCTGTTTGTTTCAGAAGGCACGGCTGCTCCGACCGTCGAAACCGATCTGTACGGTAACCGCATCATCGTCAAAGGCACGGCGACTCAGGTGGATCAGATTAAGCAGGTTCTGAAAGATCTGGGTGAAGACGGGACAGGCGTCAGACCTCAGGGCGAAGGCGGCAACATTCGGCGTTATTCATTGCGCGGCCGCGATCCTGACGAATTCATGGAGTATCTCAAGGGTGAATGGAATCGAACTGAATCGACACCAATTCGCATTGTGACTCCCGCAAAGAAAGGGCCGATCCGGGATAAGCTTGTCCCTTCCCGGAAGTCTCAGCAAGCGACCGAAGAATCTGAAGCGGCCCCTGCAGAAGTCCCTTCGACGACTCAGTCAAAGAAACGTTCGGGACTTCGGAAACAGACAGGATACGTGGCCGTGCGTCGCCAGGATGAAACGGCGGGGGACAAGAGATCCGGGGCTGCTCCCCAGGCAGACACAAAAACCGAAGGCGATGTTCCACCAGGTCCACTCGAAGGCATCAAGATCGTCGTCGATGGCGATGAGTTGCTGTTGATCTATGAGGACGAAGACGCGCTGGATCGCCTTGAAGAGACCATGGATTTTCTGCAACAGTCGATCCCATATCGGACACGCTGGACCGTGTTCTACCTGCAGGCATCTGATGCCACGGAAGCGGCGGCCTTGCTGGAGCAATTGATTCCCAGCAGCAGCGTGACCGATACTGCGGCAAGTTCCGGATTCAGTTTGGGAGCCATGTTTCGACCGATCACGGATTCTGTGTCGAGCATGACGGGCTTGAGCGGAATTGGTCAAAATCCGCAGACGCTGCGAATCATTCCTGACGCGCGCTCGAACTCATTGCTGGTGACGGGCCCTCAGTCGCTCGTGGATGAAGCGGAGAAACTTCTGGAAGTTCTGGATTCCAACGAAATTCCGGAATCTTTGCGTGACATGCAGCCGCGACAACTCGCGGTCGAATATGCAGATATCGACGATGTGGCAACGATGGTAAGAGATTCGTTTAAGCCATACCTGGAACCCGCCGGTGGTCAACAGCAGCAGAACAATCCATTGGCAGCCTTGATGGGCGGCGGTGGAGGCGGTGGCAACAAAAAAGAACCCACTGGCATCCAGATGACGGTTGCTGTGGATCGCCAGAACAGCAGACTCGTGATTTCTTCAAGCGAAGAGCTGTTTCTCAAAGTGGAATCGCTCGTCAAAGACATGGACGACGCTTCTAAATCAGCCAACCGTACTGTGCGTTACGTGCAGCTGATTCATTCGGACGCCACGATGGTGCAAGACTCGCTTACGGGCATGTTTCCCCGCGTGACATCCAGCGCGACGAAGACTACGAACAATTCCACAAGCGACAACACGCCACGGCCGGACAGCAGTAACAATTCAAATCAGACGCCAACCAATCCGTTTGCCGGGCGGGGCGGCAGCACAGGTAGTAACCCGTTCGGCGGCGGTGGTAACCCGTTCGGCGGCGGTGGTAATCCGTTCGGCGGCGGTGGTAACCCGTTTGGCGGCGGAGCGTCGCCATTTGGCGGTGGCGGCAACCCGTTTGGCGGCGGAGTGTCGCCATTTGGCGGTGGCGGCAACCCCTTCGGTGGCGGAGGGAGTACATCGCCATTTGGGGGTGGTCGCGGTGGTCGCGGCGGTCGGTAAATTCACGGTTACACAATAGCAGCCCGTCAATCCGGTCTGCAAACAAGCGTAATCGCAAGAGTATTCTTCACAAAGCACTGCAATGGAACTTGGTCAACTACTTGTCAACGATGGACTGGTCACTCGTGAGCAACTCAAGGCGGCTCGCGAGACGCAGGGTAGCCTGCGCATAGATCAGGCGCTGGTCAAACTGGGAGCTGTCACGGAAGAT
>JANOUN010001210.1:0-25676 GCA_031416875.1 Planctomycetota bacterium
CAAAAATTGCTGTCGCGATTCCACGGACTTCAGAATTCCACTCACGCCTTTCTTTCCCAGAGTGCTTTTGTCGATACCTTCCAGTTCGGCTACGTAGCTGACCAGAGTCACGCTGCAGTGCACGTTCAGATTGTCGAGCACAAACACCCAGCCGGCATCTGGATCGGTCTGCACGGTGTGGAAGATATGCCATGCAAAATCGCTCTCCGTTCGCGTGGGTTTGATCGTCGGTGAAATCATCTGGCCCTCGACGACATGCCAGTTGCCGATCAGGCACAGCGTCCCGTGTCGCTTGTATTCGTATTCGATGCGCTTCGGCTGACCGGGCTGCATCGGAATCGTTGTGGCGATCCGTTCCAGAGCCTGCAGTCCGGGCATTTCATCGACACTCACGGTGTGCGTATTCGCCTGAAAATACAGGTCCGGAGCGTCTCGCCATGCCTGGCAGACGACTTCCACCTGCGTCTGAAAAACGTCGGGATCTTTCTCGGTCGTGTTCAGCCAGTACTTGCTGCGATGCGGTTGAAGATCGGCCGCCGCAAGAAATCGTCCCACCTGACTGGGTGAGATCGAAGAAACTATTTTCCGTTTGATCGCTTCATCGGCCAGTTCGCGGTGAGTCCAGTGATCTACCGGTCGGCCCGACAGTTCCGGCGGCTCACACGCAATCGCCATGATCTGGGTCATCTGTTCGGGAGTAAACTTCCCGTGAGCCCCACTTCGCGGAGCATCACGCAGAACGTCTTCGATCGCTCGCCGAAGCCTGGCGTGCGATTCGCGACATTCAATAGACACCAGAGCATCAAACGATTCTTTCCAGCGTCTGCGTCACAAACCCACCTGCTTGCGGTTGAGTTCGACCAGTGTCGCGATCTCTTCGTTTCGATGCCGCTCAAACGCCAGCAGAATCACACTCGCTCGCTGGGCGAGACGTTGCGAAGCGGTTGTCGCCTGGGTAATCTTCTGCAGGATGTCCTGCTGTTTTTCCGTGAGCAAAATCCTGGCCGCCTTGCCGGACATAGCCTTCCTCCTTGGGAAACGCGAGCTTGTCAATCACGCGTATTCTTCGGGGGAAGGCTTTTTTACTCGCTGTCAAATTCTGTAAAACACACAGGCTGGGAGGATAAAAATCACGGCTATCTACGCAAGTTTCACTCCGCGTGGGCAATTAACTGCGACTTGCGGCACTAGCGGGGTGTTGATTTAAGGTGGGATAAGCTTCCAGCTTGTCAGGTTTCTCAAAAAGCAGTGAGTTTTCATACAGCGAAGGCAAGCTGGAAGCTTACCCCACGTAGAATTCAGATTAAATCAACACCGGCCTAGCGCATCGCGGCTCACGGTTTGGAGTATCAGGGCAGACTCCTGGAGACCTGCGCTAACGCCTTGAATCATGTGGCAGATGAGTCAAGTTTTGGGTGCCATGTCAGAACGACGTATGTAGGATGGACATTCATGTCCGTCGCACGGCCATGAAACACAGTCGAAGCGAAGGTTGTTGCGCCTTGACAGCCGTTCGACAATGGCAAGGTGATTGGCCAATATCTCGGACATGAATGTCCAGGGTACATTGGCGCGGATAGAAGTTATCGATGCGATTCAATGTCCCTCTCACTGCTGAGCGGGCCAAAGTGCGTTGATCTGTTCCAGAGTTCGTTCAACGAGGACCTGACCGCCTTCGGGGCCGACTTCGTTGCTCTCAGCGATGGCACTGTAGCCGCCTCCCTGCACCGCGCGCGCTGACGGAAGATAGGTGCCTGGTCCGGCAAGCTGGATCACAAATGTCTGGAGCGCCGGGCTCTGCGTCTTCATCCGGATGCCGTAGTCGGTATACAGCTCAAACGGATTTGTCGCGATGGCGATGTCACCCAGCCGGATGACATGCAGTTCCATTTTGTAAGGCTCCACTGTTCCCGCCAGTTGTTGTTCGTATCGTTTCACGACTCCACCGTGCCAGTACAGCAGAGTCCCCTTGCCCGACTGTCTGGACAGATCTTCAATCTTCGATTTGGCCAGCAGCCACTCGCGTTCCAGAACTTCTCGTCTGGGCAGTTCAATCTCCTGAACCGTGTGGATCAGCGGAACGTCAGTGTGCTGGTCTTTTTTGGCTCCGTCATACGCCTCGTTCCAGGCACTCACAATGCGACGTGAGATTTCATCCAGCCGGCTGATCCCGCGGAGGTTCCGCATGCGTTCTTCGGCCTGTTTCCGGAACATCAAATGCGGCGACTGATCTCCGCCAGCTCCGGTCCAGGCGAGCACATGCAGGTCCTTTCCATGGCTGGCTCGCAGCGTCTCCCGCACCTGATGCCAGAAGTCGGCATTGATGGCGGATCCTCCTTCGACTTCCTGCGACGGGCAGGCAACATTCACTGTCGTCGCGACAAGTTTGCCGGCGAGATCCCAGAAGAACAGGCACTCCACCGCATGATCTTCGTAACCTTCAATCATGTAGAAGTTCGCGCGATTCGTCGGTCCATACATGGCGGCCGTGCCGTCACTGTAAACGGATCGCCGGTTCTGCGCGACAACGGCCTGTCCCAGACCCCAGCTGACTTTGCCGGGCTTGCGGGAATTCCATCCGGCCACGACGGCCTCGGCCACACGCTCGGCGAAGAAATCGACATATTCCGCGGGCTGCATGACTCCCTCAGTCGGAATCTCGTACAGGCCTTCCGTCATGACGGGCCCTGTATGAGTATGCGTGGCACTGAGGACAATCTTGTTGACCGGGAAATCGGGAAGACGCATCGCAACCTGCTGGCGAGTCTTCTCAAGAGCATCCTGCGGGATTGCGACCAGATCGCAGGCTACCATCACAGCCTGCTCGATCGACTTGCCGCCATCGACAGATTCCAGAGCCAGCACAGTCGCCGTCACCGGGCTTTCAACAGCCGTCGAGATCCGCGTATGCATTTGTCCCCAGAGAGCCACTGGCTGGTCCGGAGTGATACTGACCGTGGCACCGCCAATCAACAGTTCTGCCGCCTGGCCGCGCGTTTGCATGATTGCGCTGCAGGCCGCCAGAATCAGCAATGGCAATTGAAGCAGCATTCGTGGACGAGAGATAATTCTGAACATTCGAGGGTCCTCACATGAAAATCGGCAGATAGCAGTACGCAGCACACTCCACTGCATGACAGAGAACTGCAGGCAATCGTCCTGGAGATGTCATGTTAACATGCGTCGGCTCGAAAGGGCGAGGATGGTGGCAATTTACGGCTTGCGACACGATCATGAGCTTGACACTCGGGTCTGAGAGGCACGATGGAACAGCAGCCGCAGTGCTTTGACCTGTCCATCCTTGATCATCGCAACCTCCTTGGTAATCAGGAGTTACAATGATGACGCAAGACTCCCATCACGGGAATTCTAATTGTCGTTCCGCCCGCCAATCACGCCCCAAAAGATCCCGCCAAGCCGGGACTTTCTTGTTGTCGCTGTCAGGGAAAAACAATTGTCGCTAGACAAGGACGGGACGCCAAGTGTTCCGTGCCAAAGGCACACCATATGACAGCCCAGGGCAACGCCCTGGGAAAATGCGCAACGAATGTCCCCAGCCCCAACGGGGCGAAAGGATCGTGTCTCCTCCTCACGCCCTTTCAGGGCTTTCCTGCTGGAGATTGCCCGTTTCCTGGGGCGATGCCCCAGGCTTTCACATTGTGCCGCGTTGCGGCAAAACCCTTCGGACATATGCCAGCCGTGGTGACGGAACAAAAGCCGGATCAACAAATCTCCCAAATCAACATAACTTTTGCGCAGCCCAGGGTGGGACTGGCGAGCAACGCGAGCGCCGGCCCACCATGTGTTCAGGTAAATGGTGGGCCGGCGCGGCTTATCAGCCGCTTGTCCCACCCTACGTCCCAAAAATCCGGTTCTCATTCTGAACCTGGTTCAGGTCTCAAGGTGGTACGGAGTCAGCCAGCCGGAGTCAGTATCGTACGTGGCAAAGCATCCGGACATGAGTGCACCGAGAACCACAAAGAATCGACCGTCCTTCAGGCAGATCGGAACCCTGCCATCCCAGGCTTCTGTTCGCTCCGGGCTCACCAGCATCCAGCGGTGATAATGCCCGGCAAACAGGATTTGCTGGGGCTGAGCTGCAAAGATCAGTTCTCGGCGCTGAACCGATTCCGGCATTCCGTCAAAGTACCAGAGATGTTCCAGTGATTCCGGATCCAGCCATGGCTCCACATGGGAAAAGTAACAATCCTCAATCACAAGTCGAGGCTTGAGTGATCCCATATAGCCGATCACCACATCCCCGTAGCTGAGCTGCATTTCCGCCGTCGGATCAACGCACAAGCCAAAATCATGATTGCCCCAGACGCCGACAGCATTGGCGGCTGCCAGCAATTCACAGGTTTGACGAATGCGGTGGCCCATTTCGAACACGTCACCAACCACCACGATCTGGTCAACCCGTTGTGCCTGAAGCCGTCGCAGACAGTCCTGCAGCCGAACAACGTCTTCGTGAATATCGGAGATCAGTCCCACCTTCATTCAGAGTTGCTCCTCTTCGCCATTACACGGCAAATCCTCAGTGTGCCGGAGGCAGGCTGTTCTGGAAGGCTCGGTTGCGGAAGAGGAAGTCGATGATGTTGCCTTCGTGCGGCTGCAGCCAGTTCAAAGCACACGTTGGAATCGGGCCGACATTCAGACGATCAATGTGCCGCGCATCGACCAGTTCGGCGATCCACTTATCGTTGCCGGTGATCGCCGTGCAGACCAGAGTCGATCTGATCTTGCTCAGCATCCTGTCCTGCGGACATTCCACGACCGATACGAATGGGAACATGTATTCCGTGTTGGCCATCCCATTGTCGCAGTCGCTGACATGCAGCACCGTCGGACGCAGGTAGTCGCAGCGTTCATGCTTCACCAGACGATCGCCGCCGCGATATTTGGCGGTGACTTCTGTGACTGGCCCCTTAATGCCGTCGTCGATCTGGCCGTTCAGGGCATCTGCAACACCGGCTGTGGTGAACGCCGCAATGGCCGCATTCGAATCCGTCGTTGGCAGCGGTGCGATCGGACCCAGTTGCTTCGCGATCGCTTCGGCGATGGCTTCGGTATGGCGCGAGGCCCAGATCCCGGAGCAGTTGATACAGCTGCGTCCGCCGTTCATGAGCACGCTCTTGACCAGCACATCGAGATAATCTTCCCAGCGATCAACACAGTCATCACCGATCAGGATCTTGCTGAAACCAGGACCGTGTGCCTGAACGCGCGGGTTGCCGTGGTACTTATCGACAGTTGCCTGACCGCCGAAAATCATGGCTCGATTGCACGTTTCCAGAACCTTGTTGCCAACGTCGTGTGGCCCTGGATAAAGACAGAATGCTTCGCGCGGAACGCCTGCCGCTGCGAATGCTTCGTACATCCGATATGGAGTCCACGGTTCTGATGAACCGGGTTTCAGAACCAGTCCGATCTGCAGCGGAATCGCTGGGAGCCACAGGGTATGAACTCCCGGCGAGTTCGATGGCAGCACAAGTCCCAGCGTCGGCGAATTCGCCTGAAAGCTGACCATGACGTTGCGCGATTCCATCCCGTAACCGCGCGTCAGGATATCCAGCGACAACCCACGCGTCAGCGCATCCAGCATGTCGCCCATGTGCTTGAGCACAAACGCATTCTTCGACATGTTCGCGCGGCACATGTTCAGCGGCAGTCCGGTTGTGGCCGACTGGATGGAACAGAACTCTTCCGGAGTCTGCGTACCCGTTCCCATCGGCAGCGTGGCAGACAGATACAAATCCGCCGCCTGCTCACATTTCTTGACCAGGTCTGCACAGGAAAACTGTTTCAGAATCTCGCGCGCCTTGTTCGACTTGCGAGAATCCATCTGCACCAGCCCGGCATTGGCCTGATGCATGCGAGCCATCACTTCACCAGTTTCGAAGTGAACAACATCTGCCTTTTCGAGCGATTCGTAAGGCTTACCCCAGCGGATAACAGGAATTTCAAGCATGGGAGGAGGATTCAGCGGCAAAGCAGAAGTGATGAAACGGGCAGGGATGACACGGCAGCATTGTAGAGCCCAAACCCGTCACGTCCAGGATCACGGCGTTGCCTGGCAGCTATGGTCGGGCAGTTGACCTGCGGTTCAGCATTTGTCACGATTGTTGATCACTATACGTGTCCGCCGCCCGCAAAGCCGGCGTGGCGACGCAGATGGGTAATCAGGCTCAGGCGACTGAGCAAACTCGCATTGTGCAGGAATTCGTGCTGGACAATGCCATTGGCCAGATTCGCGAAGCCCATATCTGGACCGATCGCCCTTCGCGAGGACTGTTCGACGAATACTGGCCGCAGGGTGTTTCGCGTCCAACCGATATACCAGAAATTCCCGGCACACTGGCGTGGGACCTGTGGCTCGGTCCGGCTCCGGAACGGCCGTATCATTCGGCTTATCTGCCTGCCAAGTGGCGCGGCTGGTGGGATTTCGGAACCGGTGCACTCGGCGATATCGCCTGCCATTATTTTGATCCGGTTTTTCGAGCTCTCAAGCTGGGAGCCCCGAGCAGTGTTGAGGCTTCATCGACTCGCGTGAACACAGAAACGTATCCCGTCGGATCGATGATCACATTTCACTTTCCGGCGCGAGGCGACATGGCTCCCGTGAAACTCGTCTGGTACGACGGCGGCTTACGACCGCCGCGACCGGCGGCCATCAAGGACGGTGATGTGATGGGCACGAATGGACTGCTGCTGATCGGTGACGACGATGCGGTGCTGATGTCCGACTGGAACAGCTGGCGGATGTACCCCGATGAGCGTGCGAAGCAATACGGGACACCTCCGGCGAAGCTTCCGCGGTCGGCGGGACATCACCAGGAGTGGATCGACGCCTGCAAGGGCGGACTGGCCGCAGGTTCGAATTTCGACTGGGCTGGCCCGATGACAGAAACGATCCTGCTGGGGAACGTCGCACTGCGTTCACAGCTTCGCGAAGATCTGACGAAAACAAAACTGGAATGGGATGCCGCAAAGCTGGCGTTCACAAATCACGATGCAGCAAATCAGTTTCTGCGGAGGGAATATCGCAAGGGCTGGGGCGTTTGACGGAGAGACTGTTGAGTTGTTTTGACGGTTAGCTCTGCTTACTTGTCAAAATATGCTGCAGATGAGTCAGGTCCTGGGTGCGCTGGCGGAACGAACGTATGTAGGATGGACATTCATGTCCGTCGCATCGCCATAAAACAGTGTCGAAGCGAAGGTGATTGTGCATAGACAACTGATCGATTATGCGATGTCGTCTGGCGAATCCCTCGGACATGAATGTCCAGGCTACAGAAATCGCAGTTATTTCGACAAGCGATCCAGTACGTTCTGCGTGATTTTCACAACCGCCGGGTCGTTGCCGCGCAGGCCGTGAGCCCAGTCGGTGGTGCCGGCCGTGACCACGGTGCCTCCCTGAGTGTAGATTCCCAGCACGGCCGCACCGACGCGGTCCTTGGGAAAGCGGTCATACCACAGGCAGTCATCGGGAGCCCACTGCGCGGGGCAGGAACCGAGGATCGTGAACGACCTGGGTGTGCCGTCGGTATGCGTGGGAGACGGCAACCCGTCCTGCCACGTCATTGCGCAGCCGTCGCATTCGTAGCCGACGATGGTGTCATTGCCGCCGAAGCGATCGTCGCGTTTGAGATCCGTGCCCTCGAAGAGCCAGTGGTCAGGGCGATGCACGATGAACGACGCCGGACCGTCCATGAACTGTCCGTGGCTGCGATGGTAGCCGCCCCATAAGAATCCGACGCCTGTCAGCTGGTTCTCCGGTCGCTCGACCAGATGATGGCTCCAGATCGTGCTGAGCAGTTGATGATCGCCTTTCCGATACAGCGGGTCAACGTTGTACCACTGTTTCCAGCAGGTCAGCGAACGTCCGTTGTCCTCGCTGCGCACCTGCCAGCAGCAGGTGTTGCCGCTGAAGAACGCGACGTTGCCACCATCCGCAATGTACTTTTCGAGATTGTCACGCATCGGGGCAGACCAGTACTCGTCGTGGCCGACACTCAACACGAGGCGATATTGTTTGAGGATCTCCGGATGAAACTCGAGGTCGCTGTTGACGGCATAGTCGATGACATAGCCGTTGGTCTCGGCCCACTTGACAAAGGGCAGTTCCCAATTCGAGTATTGCGAATGCAGCGGGCGATCAAACGACACACGATGTCCCTGCAGACCGTCGCGATCGTGATACGCATACAGGCTGTGGCCACCCCAGTTCGTATAAGCATTCCAGGTGTTGGTCGACAGCTGCAGCAGAATCTTCGTGTTCTTTCCCGGCTCAGCGGATCGCACCACAAACTGCAGAGTACTGCGAGTCTCTTTGTCATCGAGTTTCAGGATCAACGTGGCAACGTAGCATCCGCTTTTCCAGTCGTTCGGAATGGTCATCGTAAATGCCGCCGGCCAGTTGCAGCCGTGCGACGATGCGCGATCGGGAATGGGATGAGTGGCACAGGCGATGTCGGTTTTTTCGTACACCGTCTCGTTGGTGCCGCCCTGCCGCTCGATGACCAGTCGAATGCTGGCTCCACTGCTCGACAGATGAAACGAAATTTCTTCACCCGGCACACAACTCAACTTATTGGCATAGCCGAGTACAAACGGAGCGGCGGGCTGTTGCTGATCCGCGAACGTTGGGGCACTCGCCAGCAGGGTGACCATGATCCAGCAGCATATCGGTCGCATTTGATTCTTCCTTTGAAGCCATTGAGGCAGGACAGTCTGCATTTCAGCCTGAGTTGAAAAACTGGTTGAAACAAACGAATGAAGGACAATCGAATGACGGCAACTGCAGGTTTGTCCTCATTCGGTTGTCGCACATTCGGTTGTGTTCTTCATATCAAGCGAAAAAGAGACCATAATTTCGCGAATGATTCTTACTGGCCGGATGCCACGATGCGACGATCAAACATGAACGGCTCCGTCGGATGATCGTTCACAGAGACTTTGAGTGGCGGCGCAATGCCGCCCTGATCAACCTGCACACGCAGAATATTCTTTGCCGCAAACGGGCGATCGTGAATCCAGCGATGACCGTCTCCCTGCAGGTACAGAATGGAATTCTGCAGCAAAGCTGTCAGTGTAGTCTATTCGGCCGGGATGTGTCGCATTTTTCGGCAGTGCTGTTCAACGCAGGCAGAAAATTCGCGGACATTGGCCATCTGTGTCTCGAGTTCCTCCAGCGGCACATCGGAATCGTGAATGGATTTCATACGGCGGGCCAGCATTTTCCAGTCGCGTGTGCCGGGTGTCGGCAGAGTCAGATCTTTGGCATTACCACGTACCATGCGCAGGCAATCGATCAGCTCGCGCAGGAAAACATACGCGCGTTCGATTGACTTACGATGGGTTGGATCAACAAGACTCAAGCGTGCCGCTTCGCTCAGAGCTCGCAACGTATTGGGATGGCGCAGCGTCAGGAATTCGTCACCAAAGGTCATCTGCAGAGCCTGCACGGCATATTCACAATCCACGATTCCACCTTCGCTCAGCTTGACGTTGATCTCTCCTCCATGCACCAGTTGGCGAATTTGTCGTTCTCGCATGGCCCGCATCGCGGAGAAATCGAACTGTCCCGTTCGATAAATCGCGCGATGACAGGCCACTGTCACGACAGCTCGGAATCCCGCGTTTCCGGCGACGCAGCGAAACTTGACCAGAGCCTGTCGCTCGTATGGCCACGCCGGTCCATCGGCAGCATAGTATTTTTCAAAGTCCTGCAGTGACACCGCTCCCGAACCTGCCTGCCCGAAGGGTCGCATCCGCAGGTCGACATGAAAAATTCCGTCCTGTGGCGCGGCGATGCCGGAGGCCACGGCGTTGACAAGATGATCGAAGAATACGGCATTGGAGACGGAATTGGCTCCGTTTGTGCGACCGGCCTCTGCAAAAATGAGCATGAGTTCGATGTCGGACGCAAAGCCCATTTCAATGCCGCCGAATTTCCCTAGGCCTGCAACAACCCAGTGACACTCCGTGATATTGTTTTCGCACATTGGCTGACCGTACTCCGGCACCAGTTGTTGCCAGGCGATTTCCATCGCTGCGGCGACAACCAGTTCCGCCAGTTCCGTCAATTCCTCCGAAAAGGCACCGAACGGGCGACAGTGCCCCAGCACATGCCGCATATCGATTCTGAATAAATGTCGATCCTTAAACTCGTTCAACGCGGTCCACGCAGCTGCCGCATCAGATGTGCTGTCACACGCACTGTCCAGTTCAAGCATCAGTGATTTACGGCATTCACGAATCGCCAGTTCTTCCGGATTGGTCAGCAGAGGAAACAGCTGCTGATGCCGCGACTGCAGAAATGCTTCCCAAAGATACTGGCTGATCCCGAGCACCCGCGCCACCGCATGCAGGACATTGGGGCGACGCAGGGACTTCATGTTGTCGAACCACGCGACAGCAGGCTGCAGGCGGGAAACCAGATCGCGGAATCGAGCCAGTGCATGATGAGGATCGTTCGTGGTCGGCAGCCAATGCGTGAACTGCTTGATCAGTGTCGCCGCCAGTTGCAGTTCCTGAAGCCGTTTTGCACTTTCGATCGGGCGACCATTGCGTTCACGAACATACAAGACGTCACGCACCTGACTGCCCTCGGCATCGACAATCGCGCGGAGCACCCGAAAACGGCTGAGCGAAAGAGCGCTGGCCAACTCATACATGAATCCCCACGAATCCGCACCGGTGATATTCATCTGAGTCAATACGGAATCCGGCAAGCGAATCAGTTCCACATCGACATCAGCTGACGTTGGTTCAGACACCGACTGTTGCGGTACGGCATCGCAAAATCGCGACAGCAACTCAGCACGGACTTCATCAATGCTGCCACGCGACAGTTGACCGAGCCGCCCGATTTCTCTCTGCAGCGACGTGGCCAGATTCTCTCCAAATGCCACGGGCCCCGATGCTTCGGCAGCAGGGACTTCCAGTCGTACTTCGAAGCACGCCAGAAACCGACCGGTGAAGCAGCGATCTCCAAAACCATTGATGCCTTCCCCGGTCAGCGCATCGCCGCGACGAATATCCAGGTGATAAATGGAAAGCAGACCGCAAATCACCGACAGCCATCCGGAGAAATCTCTGCCGCACACGATCAGGTCCCAGTGGTCGATCGTCGCAGAATCCTGCCGCAGCGACACAATTGCGTCTGAACCTGCATCGACGGCTGCAAAAATTTCCTCGAGCCGCTGCCGCCGTTCATGAGTCTGTTGCGGCAAAATGTTCCGTGACGCGACAGGATCCAGCATTGCTGCCGGAATCTGATCGATCGCCCGTTCCGCCGCAACACTGTTCATCGTCGGCGATTCGAACTGCAGACATACATCGAAGATGGATCGTACGGCATGGCGATGTTCGTCAAAACGACGCATCAGTGTCGCGGCATCCGGATAGTCCATGCGATTGGCCAGCCACTCAAGCTGACGTTCATCGACGGGCAGTTCATGCGTCTGCTGATTGTGGAGCAGTTGCAGCGAATGCTCGACCGTCCGCAGGAACACATAACCGGCTCGCAGGTGTCGATACCATGCGGCACTGATCAAACCAAACTCGGCCAGCCGCACCAGCGAATCCAGCGTATTGGAACTCAGAATGCGGGGTTCATGTTCACCGTGAATCAGCTGCAGACTCTGGACGAGGAATTCCACGTCGCGAATCGATCCAACACCCAGCTTGACTTCCGAATTCAGTTTTCCCCGTTGACGAAGTCGAAACTCGATACGTTCTTTCATCTGCTGAATACTGCGTCGAATATCAGTCGCTGAATCGGTGAACAGCAGAGGGCGAATTCGATTGAGGAATCTCTTGCCGACGCCCGCATCACCGGCAACCACGCGGGCTTTGAGCATGGCCTGTTTTTCCCAGGTCGCAGCATCCTGAATCAGATAATCGGCGTATCCACTGATTGTATTCACCAGCGGCCCTGCCTCGCCCCACGGACGCAGCCGCAAATCGACGCGATACAAAAACCCCGGCGGGATGTCTTCAGCCAGTCCGTCAATTGTCAGCCGCGCCACACGCTGCACAACGGACGAATCCTGATCGCAGATCAGGACCAGGTCAATGTCGGAACTGTAGTTGAGTTCTTCACCTCCGTGCTTGCCGAGACTGATCACGGCCAGCGGCAGGTCCGCAACTTTCGCCTCATTCAACGCGAGGTCAAGACAGCACTCCACCATCGCATCCGCAAGCAATGACAATTGCAGGGTGACAAATCTCAGGTCAAGCAGACCGAAAGCATCGCACATCCCGATACGCAGCACTTCGCGACGCTGAAAGCGACGGAGTTCGGAGAGCATTTGCGGTCTCTTGCGGCCGGATGCCAGTGCCGTCGTGGCTTCCTGCACAAACTGCTCGCGGGACTTCATTTCTGACGTCCGCCCATGCAGCGCGAGAGTGGTCAGGTAGGGCGGATCGGCCAGCAGCGTCTGAGTCAGAAACGGACTGGCGCAGGCCAGCCTCGCCAGAATCTCCAGTGCCCGCGGCGTGGCATTGAATAATGCGAACACGTCAAACTGTTCGTGGGCGTTGCGCACGTATTGATCGACAACGTTGAGGACACAATCTTTGAGCGGAGCATCATGGCAGACACGCTGCA
This sequence comes from Planctomycetota bacterium, assembly GCA_031416875.1. Taxonomy (GTDB): domain Bacteria; phylum Planctomycetota; class Planctomycetia; order Planctomycetales; family Planctomycetaceae; genus SXXK01. The sequence continues at coordinate 12,617 of JANOUN010001210.1, forward strand.
GATTCCAGTACCATGCCGGCTCAGCAGGTGCATCTGACTTCGTATTGGAATTTGACTCAAGCGTACCCCGCCACTGCGATGTGATTATCATTATGGCGCGCACGGCGGCTTCCGGCTCAGAAAACCCCCCAGCCCGAAACAGACTCACATTGGCGCTGAAGTGCGATTCCGTCAGATTTTCAAAGGATGGCAGCATGGATAACCGATTCGGAGCGTCAGAATTGCTCTGCCACTCAACTTCCCGTGGAAATTCTGGATGCACGGCACGGAGCATTGGCACTGCGTCGAGGGCGCCCGTAAAGCCAGGATCCCGCCAGGATCAGTGTATCGCCCTGGTTGGCGATCATCGAAGCTCAATTCCGATGAACTATCATACTCTCCTCGATCCTCTGCCGGAATGCATTGCATCGTGAGTCTGAGAAGGCCGACAACCGGGATTCAGCCTGCATCCTCCGCTGGTAATGCCTTTTCGGGCAGATCGATATCGGATTATAACCACAGCCGGAATGGCCCGGTTTTTGTCGCGTACATGGATGTTTGCAGAAGGGCTTAGATGGTGCGATCCACGACGATCTGATCCACGACGCGAGTGACTCCCGTGGCACGCATGATGCACTCAACAGCGATCTGTCGCAGGTGGCAGGACGGTAATCGGCCCTCAACCGCGACCACGCCACTCTCGACGCGGATGATTAAGGACCGATGAAGCTCATAGTCCCTCTGGTGCAGAAAATCGATAACATGATGGAATAGATCGCGATTAGCCTCTTCGGAAGCCGAAAGCTCTTTAGATCTCATCACGGAGTCTCCGCGCGTCGCCGTTCGATATCGTTCATGCTCCTTTTGCAACATTGCCATAGTGCGAGGACTACTACGCTCCATCGATCGAATTCTACGGCCCGCACGAGAATTGACTAATTTAAAGTTAGATCTTGAATCATTGATTAAATGAAAGTATCGTTCGCCGCATGGACTGGCTCAACTATCATCACCTGCTGTATTTCTGGATGGTCGCTCGCGAAGGTACGATTCTGCGAGCGGCAGAGAAGCTCCACATCGGGCAACCGGCGATCAGTACGCAGCTGCGCAGCCTGGAGGAGTCACTGGGACAGAAACTGTTTCAAAAGTCCGGTCGAACGTTGCAGTTGACCGAAACGGGTAAGACCGTGTTTCGATATGCGGACGAGATTTTTTCGCTGGGACGCGAAATGATCGACACGCTCAAGGGGCATCCCGTGGGCAAGCCAGTGCGGTTTGTTGTCGGTATTGTCAATGCGATGCCCAAATTGATGGCTCGCCGCCTGCTGGAACCGGCGTTGCGATTGTCGGACGACCTGCGGCTCGTCTGTATGGAAGACACGCTGGAACAATTGCTCAGCGAGCTGATCCTGCACAATGTGGATATCGTGCTGTCCGACACTCCGATCACAGCCGCGTTCAAAGTGCGAGCTTACAATCACGCTCTTGGAGACTCGGCGGTTGGTCTCTTCGCGACGAAGGAGCTGGCTCGTCGTTGTCGCAAAAGCTTTCCGGAATCGCTGAACGGCGCCCCGATGCTTTTGCCGGCCCGCAGTTCCGCTCTTCGACGATCCATTGATTCATGGCTGGAAAGCAAAGATCTGCATCCGCTGATTCGTGGCGAATTCGACGACACCGCCCTACTGAAAGCATTTGGTCAAACAGGCGAAGGACTCTTTCCTGGCGGCCTTGTGATCCAGAATGAGATTTGTCGTCAGTACGAAGTGGAACTCGTGGGCGAGATGGAGGGTGTCCGTGAACACTTTTTCGCGATCTCCGCCGAGCGAAAAATCAAACACCCCGCGGTGCTCGCGATTGCCCGAACGGCAAGGTCAGATCAATTTCTCTGACTCACCATTCATTCTGACATAAATGGCCTGGTATCGCTTCAACCCAAGGTTTTCGTCATCTGAAAACACAACTCGTTTTCGGCACTAAGCAGTGTGTTGCTGTTCTCGCCCTGATTGCGCGGAGTCCACTTGCCCGCAGTGACGTCCCAGCCAAGGTGCGATCCACTTTATGTATTGATTTTGCTGTCCATTCATATCGAAAGATTCAATGCATTCGCGGCAACCCGACGATGGGTTTGAAACATAGGTTTCTTCAATTGGCGTCACCGAGTTGGCATAGTGCGGACTTTTCAGCACCGTTCTATTTTACACAACCTCAGCCCATAAAGCTCTCACCGATGTCAGCGATTCGCTCTGTTGTTGATCCCTTGAGCACTCTGGCTCTCCGCTTGTCGGGCGTACCCGGTCTTCGAACTCCACGGACCGCCAGGGTGACGAACGTCTGGTGGTGCCTGATTGTGGCAGTCTCAATTGTTTCGAATGCAGCGCTCCTGATTTCGCAGCAGGTGGCGATTCGCCTTATGGCTCCGCTCATTGGTTCCTCGATAGAAACTTGGTCTGCGATTCTTGGAATGTTCCTCCTGGGGATTGCCATTGGAAACTGGATCTCGGGCAAACTGGCTGACCGATATGCATCGACCACACTGCTCGTGGCCGGTCTGCTGCTGGGTTCTGTGTCGATGTTTCTGATGCCCGTCGCTGTGGATCTCATTGCTGGTTCGAAGACATTCGCACTGCTTTCACTCGAAGGCCAGATTCTCTCCGCTTCGTTCATTGTCTGTCTGCTGCCTGGGATTACCCTGAGCCTTGTCACTCCGCCATCGATTCGCAGTCTGGTGCAATGTACAGATGACATTGGTTCCGCCTCGGGCCGCATTTTTGCCTGGGGAACATTTGGGAGCCTGATTGGGAACTACCTCACCGGGTTCGTGCTGCTTGCCATGTTTGGCGTCCGCACAATCGTTGAGGCGACAAGTCTCACGCTGCTTTTCCTGGCGGTTATCGTACATGTTGTCGGCCGTCGCGTCTCCTCGCGACGACCTGCAGAAAGTGAAGCAGTTCCTGCAGGACCGATAGCCGACGACGATGCGACTGCGGACCTAGTGGTCTGTTCGTCAACGAAATCAGCACCCGAATTGCGGTATCCACAAGCCCTCGCAGTGGTGATCGCCTGCAGCTTCGTGTCCGGAGCTCTGGAAGGTGCCGCGTTTCGCATTCTCGCTCCACTTGTCGGCGTGTCGATGTTCCTTTCTGCGGGCGTGGTGGGCGTGATCCTTGCCGGTATGGCAACCGGAAATTCGCTGGGAGGAAAGATTGCGTCTCGATGTGGCTCTCTCACAGCTCTTCGGAATTCGCTCGCAGTCTGCGCTGGCGGCACACTTGCTGTCGCGCCGTTCTGGAAGATAACCGTCAGCAACGGTTTCTTTTCCGAGCTTCCCATGATTCCGCAGGTGCTCGCCTGGTCCTTCAGTTTGTTTTTTCTCCCCGCCATGGCCCTCGGCACAATCACACCGCAGGTGATTCAGCTCGCTGTGCGCGATCTGCGACGTACGGGCGCGATTTCCGGACAAATCTACGCATGGTCCACAATCGGATGCATCGCCGGAATCTTTATTTCTGCCTGGTGTTTGATCGAAAACCTTGGAGCAATCCGAACGAGCATTCTATGCGGGATATTGCCAGTGCTCCTGATGTGGCTGATCAGTCGATCAGAGAGTGAAAAAAATCGCACAGCGACGCGGGCGCTGTCCAGGGCTCTCCTCGCTGCGGGTCTTGTGCTGATGCTTGTCTGCAAGTCGCCCTATGATCGCGAAAGCAAGTATTTCAGCCTCGCAGTGACAGACGATGTCATCGACCAGCGGGCCGTGAAAATGCTGGTTCTTGACCGCCTGGTTCATTCCGCAATCGACCTCAACGACCCCAACTTTCTGCACTATCCACACGAACGAGTTCAGGGGGACCTGACTCATGCAGCCGCGTCCCAGGCTCGCACCGCCGGGCGAACGCCGCGTGTCCTTGTGATCGGCGGAGGCGGCTATTCATTTCCTCGCTGGGTTGAAGCTCAACCCGAACTAAAGGATGTTGAGATCGATGTTGTGGAGATTGACCCTGCCGTGACTGAAATTGCTCACGACAAACTGGGTCTGTCCCGATCCACCCGGATTGTCTCAATCCATATGGACGGACGGCAATTTGTAAAATCAGCACTCGCCGCTTCTTATGATCTGGTGATTCAGGATGCCGTGAACGACCTTTCGGTTCCCTGCCATCTGATGACTGCGGAATACAATCAGCTCATTCAGCGCCTGATGCGTCCTGAGGCGACCTATCTGCTGACCGTGATCGACGATCTTGAGTCCGGTCGATTTCTTGCTTCTGCGGTCCGCACCATGGGGGCTGTGTTTAAAGAAACGGATTTGCTCGCACCGCAGGAAACCAGGTCACTTCGCAGCCGGAGTGTGTTTGTGATTGCAGGCCGGGATTCCCTGCCGACTTCTCATCACTCAACATGGACTGACTCCTCAGCATGGTGGACCCGTCACTCCTCAGCCCATGTGTTTCCGAAGCCCGAGGTCAGGCAGTTGCTGCAGCGAAGGAGTTCTGAATCGCCACTGCTGACGGACGATTACGCACCGGTGGATATCCTGATGAGCAGTCACTTCCTGGGGAAGAAGTATCGCTGAGTCGATCCGTAAAAATGCACTTGCCCTGAGATAGATTACTTCCCCCGAGTCTTGTGATCCGGGCATCATCTCCAATCCTGGCCGGGTTCGAGCAGGAAGGCTGCTGGACCGATACGCGAGCAGCGTCGCCCAAGTGAGAGATCTATGGCAGTCACGACTCCGGTCCCAAGGCCGTAAATACCGCCGGCCACAATGAGGTATCCTCGGCGGAGAATTTTGAGTTTTCGTACCTGTGAGCCGCAAGGCGACAGCTGCGGGATTCATTCGGCTTCGGTTCAATTCCGGATCAATCGATTGACAGCATGCCGCACGGGGAGTCGCCGCTAAGCGCACAGCCATTTTGAAATCTCATAGTAGATTGGGATGCCAGCCAGCAGATTGAACGGAAACGTGATGGCCAGAGCGGCCGTGAGATAGAAGGTGGGATTCGCCTCGGGAAGCGTCATCCTCACCGCTGGTGGAGCCGCGATGTAAGAGGCACTTGCCGCCATGGTTGCCAGCACAGTGCAGCCGCCGACCGACAGTCCAGCCAGAGAACCGAGCCAGGCTCCGAGAGTCCCATGGATGATCGGCATCACTATACCGAAGGCCAGCAGAAAGAATCCCGCCTGCTTCAGATCACCCAGTCGCGAACCGGCAGCGAGACCCATTTCCAGGAGAAAAATTGTCAGCAGTCCTTTGAAAAGTCCTTCGAAAACCGGCTGCACTGGTTTCCAGCCGGTCTCACCCACCGAGGTCCCGATCACCAAACCACCCACGAGCAGCAGCATGGATCGGGAAGTCAGCAGTTCGTGCATGATTTCTTTAACGGGTCGACCGAGCTGCGTAGTACTGTCTCCCCCTGACGCCTTTGCGGAGGCCGACATTTGAAACGCCCCGATCGCCAGGGCGATCTGGATCCCAGGGATTTCCAGCAGAGTCAGCAGCGTCGGCATGAATCCTTCCGCAGGTGCCCCGACAGAAGTCGTAAATTGCTGAGCTGCGATGAATGTCACGGCCGACACTGAGCCGTAGTGAGCGGCGATTCCGGCTGAATCCGCGATGCTGAATTTCCCAAGTCGCCGCAGGACAAGATAGGCAGAAACCGGCGTAAGGCATCCCAGGAGAATCGTGACAAACGCCGGACCTGAAATCGACGCTAATGAGCTGTGAGAAAGCTCAACGCCTCCCTTCAGACCAAGCGCAAAGAGAAGATAAATCGACAATGCTGTGTAGAGATCCCGCGGAAGGGCCAGTTCGCTGCGAACCAGCCTTGCGAAAACCCCCAGCGCAAAGGACAGTGTCAGTGGCGAACACAGATTGATCCTGAGAACATCCAGCATTGAAACATGCCTTAACTTTTGCGAAATATAAAACATGAAATATGTTTCGCGTATTTTTTATCGTCAGTTTCCGTCAATCACAAGAGCAGCGCTTTTGAAAAACCGAAAAAAAGAAGATTCCCGGATTCAGCCGCCGATTTCAGTCAAGGTCGAGCCCGCGAAGGCAGCGGGCTGGACGTTTTTGACAAACCACACGCACGTTCTGCTGTGTCTCTACCGCAACCCGGAGATCACTCTGCGCGAAGTCGCCATCCTGGTGGGGATCACCGAACGAATGGTTCAAAAGATCGTGGCCGAACTAGTCGAAGCGGATTACCTTGAAGTCACCAAGGTCGGGCGGCGCAACACGTACCAGATCACGGTCGACAAGAAGCTGCGGCATCCGCTGGAGTCGCATCGCAGCATTGGAGATATGCTCAGGAATCTCAGCAGTGACTGACGACCGGACTCATCGGGCAGCAAGCCAACCGGCGGTGAAATACCCGTTGCCATCGCAAGCCGAGACGAACCGCGGACCAATGACTCGGCACCGGCCGTCAGAAAAAAGAGCCCCAGGACCAACATCAGAATGACCATTGAAAATTCGTTTGCAGGAAGTCAGAGATAGTGAAGTTAACTACTGCGACATCAATTTCTCGAACCCGAGGATTCAGGTCCGATCACTCGAAACACTCGACCCAGAAAACGTGTGTCGAGTATGAACATCAGGAATTGCCATGGTCGAGCGTTTGACACTGATAAAACCAGACGACTGGCATCTGCATGTTCGGGATGGAGCATTGTTGCGACGGGTAGTGCCCGATAGTGCTCGGCGTTTCGCTCGCGCGATCATTATGCCCAATCTGTCGCCGCCGATCACCACCACTGAGCTCGCGCGTCAGTATCGTAACCGCATCCTGGCAGCAGTCCCGGAAGGTCTCCGCTTCCAGCCGCTGATGACGCTGTTTCTGACCGAGGAAACGGCACCGTCGGAGATCGTCAAAGCGAAAGACAGTGGGTTTGTTCATGCCGTCAAATGGTATCCGTCCGGCGCGACCACGAATTCGGAAAGCGGAGTGCGAGAGATTGCACGATGCTACCCGGTCCTGGAAGCTCTGGAAGAACAGGGCCTGCCGTTACTCGTGCATGCCGAGACTACTGCTCCCGACATCGACGTGTTTGACCGTGAAGCAGTCTTCATCGATCGCCAGTTGACCCCGGTCATTCAGCGGTTTCCCGGATTGCGTGTAGTGGTCGAGCATGTGACGACTCGGAACGGCGTGCAGTTCGTGCGAGATGCCTCGCCCCTGGTAGGTGCTACGATCACGGCCCATCATCTGATCCTTAATCGCAACGCGCTCTTCGATGGTGGATTGCGGCCACATCACTATTGCCGACCGGTCCTGAAACGGGAATCGCATCGGCTCGCGCTGGTTGAAGCCGCCACCAGCGGCCACGCGAGTTTTTTTCTCGGGACTGACAGCGCGCCTCATCCACGCCGGGACAAGGAATCTGCCTGCGGATGCGCTGGCATTTACACCGCACACGCGGCAATTGAACTTTACGCGGAGGTGTTCGAACAGGCGGATGCACTGGATCGTCTCGAGCCCTTCGCAAGCTTTCACGGTGCCGATTTCTACGGATTGCCCCGCAACATCGAGCAGATCACCTTGTTGAAGAAACCATGGCAGGTTGCCGAATCGTTCGACGTGGACGATGATGCGGTAATCCCGCTGCGCGCGGGCGAATCTGTCGCGTGGCAACTGGCGGATATCGGTTTCAGGTCGAGAAGTTTGAAACCGCAGCATCAAAATCGCGAGTTGTGATCCGCAATATACCTACATCAGAATGACCGTTGAGAATTCCTTTGCAGGAAGTCGGTATCGACTTCCTTGACAATCCCTGTGGAAATCCCGTCGGCGGAGCGAAGGGTCTACAGCAGGCCCGTCGCTCCGCCGACGGGGATCTTTTCGCTTCGACCCAGGGTCACGACGATTTTTGCAATTCACCAGCATCTGGCTTCGTGGCTCGCATCTGCAGCATTTCAACACCCAGGCAGAATGCCATCGCGAAGTAGACATACCCCTTGGGAATCTTCTGATGAAATCCTTCGGCGACCAGCAGAGTTCCGATCAGCAGCAGGAACGAGAGGGCCAGAATCTTGAGGGCCGGATGACGCTCGATGAAGCTGACGATCGCCTTCGAGAACACCAGCATTACCACCACGGAGATCACAATCGCCGCAATCATGACAGGGATCGGGCGTTTCAAACCTTCTGTCATGCCGACGGCCGTGATCACAGAATCCAGTGAGAAGACAACGTCTACAATGAGTACCTGAGTCAGCACGGCCTTCAAGGTCGTAACGCCCGACGCTGCCGATTCAGGGTCGCTGATATGCTCAATCTTCCGATGAATCTCGTAGGTCGCCTTGCCCAGCAGGAAGAGTCCCCCCAGAACCAGAATGATATCCTTCCCGGAGAATCCAGTCCCGAAGACTGAAAACAGCGGCTGGTTCAACTGCATCACGAAGCCGATCGCCAGTACCAGAATTGCGCGGGAGACAACTGCAATAGTCAGCCCCATTTTCCTCGCATCGTCGCGCTGAGACTCAGGGAGCTTTCCGGCCAGAATCGCAATAAAGATGACGTTATCGATCCCCAGTACAACCTCCAGAGAAGTCAGTGTGAGTAGAGCGACGAGCGCCTCCGTCGAAAAGAAATCCATCATTGCTTCGTTCGTTCAAAAAGAGGCGAGAGAGTAGAAGGCGGAAGGTCGTCTGGTTCTTCCAGGTCGAGCGGACTTGTGACGTCTGACGTGACAGTGTTTACGGCGCGGGCCATTGTGGAGGGATGGTCCTGGCTCGTTCTTTCCCGATTTCGCATCGCTTCTTCTGTTGCCAGGCGTGCAATGCGAGTGGCCAGCAACCCATCCTTCGCTGTCGGCATGTCGCGCAGATCGCCAGTCGAGAGTGCGTGGGCGAATTCCCAGTGCATGCCGGCGAAGTTCTTCTCCGGATGCCATGCCAGCCATTGAGTTCCGTGTGAATTTCGCAGCTCAAACGAATGCTCTTCGCGGTTGTAGCGAATGACACCATCCGACCCGATCAATTCATACTGGAAATGTGTTCGCGGTTCGCGAGATGTGGCGTTGTAAGAAAAACTCATCTCCACCATTGTGTGAGCCCCACAAGCATGACCCATGTGCAGATAAAGATGATCGGGTGCCTGATAATCTTCAACCCAGACGCCGATGCCGCGCTGCCATTCCACCTCGGAACCCAGCCACCAGCGAGCCAGATCAATCTGATGAATTCCACAGTCCACCATTGGTCCACCCTCCAGCATTCTGCCAACTCGCAGCGGACTGGCTATGCGTTCGCCCTTTCTATTCCAGTTCCATTTTCCATGCAGGTTCCAGAGGTAATTGAGCCGTAGTGCGCGAACTTCTCCGATGGCACCGCTTCGAACCAATCGGTGAATTTCTTTTGCGGAACCGCTGAATCGGTAAGTGAAGCCAGTAAACAGCATAAGCCCGGCTTCATCCATGGTCGTGATCATGCGCGTGATATCAGCCTCGTTCATCGCGAGAGGCTTCTCACACAGGACATGCTTCTTGTATTGCGCCGCCTGCAAGACGTTGGCAAGATGAAATGGTGCCGGCGTGCAGATGACAACCGCATCAATATCTGATTCCCAGAATGCCTTTTCCGTTGGAAAAGCATGAGGAATCTGAAACTTCGCCTGCATTGAAAGAGCTCTGTTCCAGCTGACGTCATAGACGGCATGCAGATTGATGCCCGCAACGTGCTTTAGTGCAGGCAGATGGCCAAGCTCCGCAATCATACCACAGCCCAGCACACCAATTTTCTTCGCGCTCATCGCCAGAATCTCGATCCATTCGAAGTTGAAATCGTCGATTTACTGTCCGGACATCGAAGTCCGCTGCGAATCACGAAGCCGATCAAGGCGTCTGGAAACGGCGAGAGCAGCTCGATCAGCGGTCTCGGCAACGACCGATTCGACGGCGTCGCCTTTCCCTTCCACAACGATTTCTCGTTTTCCCTGAAGCACAACCTTCATGCGGCACTGCAGGTCATCGCCGCCCCTGGGGCCGTTCACGTCAGTGAGCGAGATATCAACAGAGCGAATGTGCGAACCAAATCGATCGAATGCAAACTGCAGGCAGCGATCGATATGTTCCCGCTGACCCAAAGTGATCCCAACGTTGCGATCCAGAATGTTTAGGTCCATAGCTGAGCTTTCTCGTGAGACAAGAGTTCTTGAAATGTGGTGCGCAAACTTCGCATGTGTGTAACTCTACGCAACTCCCAATGAATTGACTAATTCAAATTGAATTAACAACACATCAATTTAATTGAACCGTCAGCTGTTCACCAGGATCTGGTTTCGTACCAACCGGGCCGCATTCGAAGATTTGATTAAATCAATATGTCAGCAACGTATTATACATTTGTCATTGCATATCGTTGCCATAAGATTCTCCCGATGCAGAGCAAGCTGTGGGCCTCAGTTCCGAGTCAGGATCGATCTGACCTGCGTGTGGTCGTATTTCCTGGCCAGGAGCATCAGGTTTCCCGGAGCGTCTCCGCAGATCAAAGTGATGAATCCGAGTTCGACTTTATTTGGAGGTCTCTTGTCATGAAATGCCCTGCTTGCGATTCTGATCTGCAAATGTCAGAGAGATCCGGAGTGGCAATTGACTACTGCCCAGGCTGCCGCGGCGTATGGCTTGATCGCGGGGAACTTGACAAGATTGTCGAACGGTCAGGCCGCGACACAGAAGGTGGACGATTGGCTGCGGACCGTGAACGGCACTATTGCTCGTCGGAAGCCTCAGCGTCGCAGCAAGTGCCGCACCCGAAGAAACGGGAATCGTTCTGGAGCGAATTGTTCGATTTCGGATGATTTGTCCGAAACGATTGTCTACGTCCAATACGTCATAAATGGACAATGGTGGAAAGCTCGCACAATCAGCATGCCATACCAGACTTGATGAGGATTCAGCCGATGCTTGTACTTTTTCGACATCAAGGCCAGAAGATTGTTTTTCCGGGGCTTGGAATTTCGATCGAAATTCTTCAATCGAATGGGACTGGGGCTAAGCTGGGAATTACCGCTCCCGTGGACATTGAGGTTCATCGTGAGGAAGTTCACAAACGAAAGAACTCATTTGTGGCTGACTTGCCGGGAACGTCCGGGATGCCCTGTCAATTGCGATAGATAAGGCAGCAGCTTTGGTCGTACAATACTTGAGATGTCAGATACGACCTCCCGACGCGGGACGAAGATTGCATCGGCAACCTTCCACGGAGATTGTTGATTCGTAGTTTCCAGTGAACCCTTGAGCAGATCTCTGTTCGTTCGATAAATTGCCAGTTGCGGGCAAGACCTGAGATATTGCTGAGGCGAAGGATTAGACACCAGTCAGGTAGTAAATGAGCAGTATGGAAACTTTAGAGCGCGTTTCCGAAGGAGATTTAGTCGCGGCGACGTGGATTTTTGAACAGATTGCGCTGCGGGACGGTCTGCATGTGGATCGGTCCAAAGTGCGACGAGCCATTGACGAGGCCGCAGAAACCTACTTTGGCATACAAGAAGGCGGCTGGTGGCGCTGGATTGTGGAAACCGGGCATAGCCTTGGTCGTCATTGTCGCGTGATCGATGGCGACGTCCATCAATTAGTGCGTCTGGCTCAAGATGGCGTCGTGGTGATCCTGCGGTCTGGTGACGGACGGACATGGCATGCGCTGATGGCGAAGGGACGAAAGCTGAGTTTTTCCACACCAGCCGGGGATCGTCCAGTCCAGATCGTTTCACCACGAAAGATCGAAAAGCTGCTCCGCAGAGAGGGTTTCGAAGGGACACTGCGTTGCGTGGTGGTGGAATCTTCACTGACGTCGTCTGATGCACTGCTGTCGCATGTCGGAGAGACGAAGCCTTTGCAACGCTTGCTGTCACTGCTGCGAGCTGAAAGCAGTGACATTTGGGTGGTCGTCATCTTCGCGCTGGTGTCTGGTCTGCTGACGATGGCGACTCCATTGGCAGTGGAGGCTCTGGTCAACACCGTGGCATTTGGTCGGTATCTGCAGCCGATCATTGTCTTGTCCGTGATGCTGCTGGCGTGTCTGGTTTTTCTGGCGGCGATCAAGGCCACTCAGACGTTTGTCGTTGAGATTATTCAGCAACGACTGTTTGCCCGCGTTGCCACCGACTTGTCATTCCGGCTGCCACGCACACATGTCGAAGCTCTTGACGAAAAGTACGCACCGGAGCTGGTGAACAGATTCTTCGACATTGTGTTGGTGCAGAAGATCAGTGCACAGTTGCTTCTGGATGGAATCACTCTGATGCTGACTGTCGCAGTCGGTATGGCGGTACTGGCTTTCTATCACCATTATCTGCTGGCCTTCGATATTGTTCTGGTCCTGGCGATTCTGTTTACGATGTTTGTGCTGGGGCAGGGAGCAGTGAAGACCAGTATTAAGGAATCGAAAACAAAGTACGCGATGGCTGCCTGGCTTGAAGATCTGGCTCGCTGCCGCACAACGTTTCGCTACGCCGGAGCAGCTGAGTTTGCGATGGAACGATCTGATGAGCTGATTTATAACTATCTGACGGCGCGGAAGAAGCATTTTAAGGTGCTGATGCGGCAAATCATCTTCATGCTTTTGCTGCAGGCGCTGGCGAGTACTGCGTTGCTGGTGATCGGCGGCTTGCTGGTGATTTCTGGTCAGTTGTCGCTTGGCCAGCTTGTGGCATCAGAACTGATCGTGGCGGTGGTCGTCGCGTCGTTAGCCAAGTTTGGTAAGCACATCGAGAGTTTTTACGATTTGCTGGCGTCGATTGATAAACTCGGTGTCTTGTTTGATCTGCCGATTGAACGCACCGATGGATTGCTCACGATGGGTTCAGGAACAGGAATCGTCGTCAAAGATGTGAGCTATTCTCTCCCGGACGGACGTGAGATTCTGAATCACGTTTCGTTAACGATTGATTCAGGTCAGAAAGTCGCGATCACCGGCCACAGTGGCTGTGGAAAGAGCCTTTTGCTGGACATGCTCTTCGGACTGCGAGTACCAGCTTCGGGATTGATCACGGTGAATGGAATTGACCTGCGGGACGTGCGTCCGGATGTTTTGAGACGATGCGTGGCTCTGGCTCGCGATGTGGAAGTGTTTGACGGC
>JANOUN010001211.1:0-12219 GCA_031416875.1 Planctomycetota bacterium
GGAGTTGTGTTTGCCGTGATGGCTAACCGCCCACTGTGGCATACAGACCTCTGGGATCACCTGAACTACGGACAAAACATTCTGGAGACGCGATCGATCTCCGAGACCGAGCCGCTCCTGCATCTGTGTCGCGGCGTACGCATGATCAACATTCCCTGGCTGGCACAGGTCGGCATGGCAGCCATCAATAATCGCTTTCGACTCACTGGGCTACAGTTCAGCTATGGCCTTCTGATCGCCATGAGCCTCGCTGTCATCGCATGGCGAAGTGTTCGCATGAGTCATTCCGCGATCGGCGGCATCATCGCATGTGCGATCTTCTTCAAGGTAAATCTCGATCAGCTGCTGGTGATTCGACCGCAATTAGTTGGCGTGTTGTTCTATTGTGTCGTTGTGGCATGGATGTTCGGGCGAAAGAAACATTCGAAACTCAGCTGGATCGCCATGCCATTGATGTATGCACTGTGGGCCAATGTCCATGGGTCGTTTTCGATGGGGCTGATGCTCATGGGACTAGCGGGAATCGGTCGCTTCGGCGATGTGCTGGTTATCTCAAAATCAATTTCCGTCGCGTTGCGGGATCGTGAATTTCATCGGACGATATTGCTGACTCAACTGTGTGCCGCAGCGGCATTGCTCAATCCGGCTGGCTTCGCCATCTATCCTGAAGTGCTCAATATTGCCGGCAATCCGAACATCGGCTCGATGTACGAATGGGATGCTCTGACGCTGCGATCGGCTCAGGGACAGTCGGCAGTCGCCGCTGCACTGCTCGCGTTCATGGCGATCAAGCTCAGTCCGCGTCGCATGCATTGCGGTGAAATGCTGGCCTTTGTGTTCACGGGACTGCTCGCAATGTGGTCCGGACGTATGCTGAACTGGTGGGCTCCGATTGCCGGAATCATGGTTGGAACGCACTTATTCGCTTCGCTTCGAAAGACGACGGCATGGCTCAGGAACCCTGAGCCGGGCAAACCAACCGGGCTATGGACTGTGGTGAATCTGGGGTTGGTATGGATCCTGTTTGCGTTCACGTCGTTTGGCGTGCAACTGATCCACGGACGAGTTCCGGATGCAGAAAAAATGGTATCCCGCGAAACGCCGGTGGCGGCGGTAATATTTCTGGAATCGGCGGAAAGGCTGCCACGCGGAATTTCGTTCATTCCTGCTGAATGGGCAGGCTATGTGATGAACCGAGGCCCACGGTCAGTAGAACCCATGGTCAATCTGCATGTGCATTTGATCCCGGAGCAAGTGTGGAACGACTACATCCGACTTGTGAACGGTCCCACCGACTGGAATAGTCTCATGGACGAATACGGAATCAACATGGCGGTTGTTGATAAAGATCGTCAGTCCGGTCTGACAAAACGTATCCGCGAGAGTACCGACTGGACGGCTCTGTATGAAGATCGTCAGGCCATTGTCTTTGTTCGAAACAAAGAAATTTAGAACGTCTGACAAAACCGGGACTGGCTCCCGCAGGAGTCCAGAAAACGCTGCAAAAACTGGTAGACGAGGGTGCCTGTCCCGGTTTTGTCAGGGCCTCTTGAAATCACCATTCACCGAATGATGTTCCATGAATCCGATAAGAAAATCAAAACAAAATGTCAGCCTCCGTACCTGGTTGTCAGTTCAACTGGTCTTTGGCGGAGCATTTGCGGCGTCATGGTTTCTGCTGCCGGGATCTCAGCAGCAGGAAGTGATCGCACACATCAGTCACAAGCCTTATCCCCTCGATGTGGTGTTGAAGTCGGAAAAAGCCACGACGGTGGAATCACTTTACGATGATACAGAAGTCGTCTCAGATGAAGAACTGGCTGCAGTACTGAAGAAGATCCTGCCGCGATTCAGCCGCGATCACCTGCGTCCGAATCTCGTCGAGCATGCGCTGCGAACGTGGGGCTCCGAAATTGAGTTTACGAATCCGGATATTATCTCAGGTCCGCAGATGAAAGAGTTTCTGACGGACATGGCCAAGTTTGTCGATTCGTGGGGCAAGAACGCCACCCCCTTGATGATCGCCAACGACGATGGCATTCATGTCCGTTTCGCGGAGGATCGATCCGGATCAGTTCATCATGATCACACACTCGCAGCTCTGACTGAAGCGGGTTTATCACTCGATGATTCCGTATTCACGACTGCCCGTAAAATGTACGTCCGCAACATTTTGATCGAAGCCCTGCGGGACTTTCGTCTGGACGAACGTGAAACGGAATGGTCAGTCATGTCGTTCGCTCTCTGGCTGGCACCGCAAAAGACAGCGACATGGCATAACGGCGAAGGGCGACGAATCACATTCGATATGCTGGCCGAGCGACTGATGCGAAATCACAAGCGAGATGGCGTCTGCCTCGGAACCCATCGAGTTTACTCACTTATGCTGCTGGTTCGCCTTGACGATCAGAACGGCGGACAACTCATCACCACGGAAACACGACAGCAGATCATGGAGTATCTGATGTCTGTGCGTGATCTGATTGCAGCGTCACAGAGTCCAGACGGTTCCTGGACATCAAACTGGACGGACGGTGCCGAAGCGGAAGCGAAAGCAGATCTCACTGCCCCCCTGTCAAAGCGAGTGATCGCGACCGGGCACCATCTGGAATGGCTGTCGATCGCCCCGATCGAACTCCATCCGCCACGAGAACAGATCCTGAAGGCCGCTGACTGGCTCGTGGCCAACGTAGAAAAAACACCACAGGACGAAATCGATACAAATTACACATTTTATTCGCACGTCGGAAAAGCACTGGCCATGTGGCGGCACACCTCGCCAGCCGCTTTCTGGACGCAATGGCGGACGAGGCACTCGGATTGTGAAGTATTTGAGATGTCGCTGAAAAAGTCAGATGCCGTTCAGCCAGCTGCATCGGATGCAGCACACTGAACAGTGCTGGAAGCAAAGACGTCGTAAAAGGATGTAGAGGACTTATTTTTGTTGGTTGACTGGAAATTATCTGATGGGTTACAGATAGTCCGTTGGCTCACACTGGATCGCGAAAATGAGCGAGTGCGGTCCGTCTTGAAAACTACCAGGGACAGGTGAGGAATTATGGTCACTTCAGCACGACAGGAATTTCAACTACTGATCACTGATGACAATGCCGCGTTTCGTCAGGTGCTGCGTGAAGTCCTGGAAGATCGTCCGTTCCTGGTCCTGCACGAAGCGGAATCCGGCGAAGAAGCCGTGGACGTTGTGCAGCGCCGCCGAATCGACATCGTGCTGCTCGACATGCACATGCATGTGATGACCGGGATTGATACGATGAGAGAACTCAAACGCATGGACTTCACACGTCCGTGTATTCTGATCACATCCGACACCAGCGAAGAAGTTAAACGCGATGCTCGGGAAGCTCAGGCATTTTCGGTACTGAAAAAACCAGTTCACCGCCGGGAACTCGTCGAAACCGTTGCCAATGCCCTCGTGACTGCCTACAACGCTTTCGACGTGAAGCCGCTGTGCTGATCGACCGTGCTTGAAGTGATATACCGCACGCGGTTGGCGTTGGCTCGTTTAACCGCGTGCCCGGCGGGCCGCAATTGTTCTATTTGAAATTTCGTATTTGAGATTTGAGATTTAGAATACGAAGCGCGGGGCGCTGCCCACGCGGTTAAACGAATGTGCCATCCTCAACCGCGCGGTAGATAGTTGTTTGAACCATTGACAGACGTCGCGGACGCCGCGAACGCCGCTCACCTCGTCATGCATTGATGGAATGCTGCCCCGATCAACACCGCCGCTGGCTGCGTTGACGGATGACAGAACAGGTTCCGCAGGTTGCTTGTATCGAAGTCCGCATTCAGCATCACGCATTGCAGCGCTGCTCCTTTACGAATTTCGTGGCGTTCGATCGACATACCCAGCGAGTCTGCGGCATCAGTCGTCCCCATCGTCAATACGCGCGGGATTGAAATGTCCGGGAAATGCGTCGCGACAAACTGAAGTTCTTTCCAGAGACTCAAATCCGGATTCGACGCGCGGCTGTCAGTCCCAAGGACAACTCGGGCACCTGCGGAGAGCAACTGCCGAATCGGATGCGGGGTATGCCCGAAGAACGCATGCGTCCTCGGACAGTAGACCGTCGCCATGTTCGGATGCCGCGCCATGAATCGAATGTCATCAGGAGACAAATAGTTGCCGTGGATTGCAAGGGCGCGATATGCCAGGGCAAGTTGTTCCAGAAAATCGCGGATGCTGCGACCGCCGGGAAAGGTTGACGGATTCCATAGATGCAGACCTGTCAGGAAATCAACGAATCGCCCTTTGCCGTCGTGGAGCAGCTCAAGCTCATCCTGTGTTTCCGCCAGATGCATGGCCACGACGGTGTTACGACCGACAGCCAGTTCGATCAGCGATGAAAAAAGTTCCGGGTGAACTGTGTACGGAGCATGCGGACTGATGCCACCGACGATTGATTCGTTACCACGCGAATCACCATGCCGCGAAAAATGGGCGGCAGCCTGTTGCAGGAGTTCGGGGATACGTTCTGGCTGCAGCCCGATGACTTCGAGGAACGAGACGATACGGCAGCCTTCGGCCAGATCACCAGGGCAGACGGGCTGAGTCGTTGTGATCTCGCCAACTGCTGTGACGCCGTTCTGCAGAGATTCCGCAAGTCCTCGCTGGACGGCATTGCCGCCGATCGTGTCAACGCCACGACGCCAATGGATGACCGCAGTGATCCAGTCCTGAAAAGGCAGGGCCGGATGAATCGGTTCTGACAACGTCGAGAATTCCAGATGCGTATGCGAATTGACCAGCGTCGGGATCAGGATCACCGGCAGAACGTTACGAGCGTCCGGCGACAGCGGGCGAAGCTCTGCAATTTGACCTCGCTGTTCGACGATCTCGACGTTTTCGAGCGGAGGCTGATCCGGATTCAACAACCAGCGAACACGCAGAATTCGTTCGCCTCCGCTGTGCGCTTGCCAGTCGTCTTTCCATGATCGCAGTATTCTGTTCATTCCGTGCCGCGCTCAAATGGAAAACCCGTGAGCAGCCGGGCGCTAGCGGTCTGTTATTTTAGTGGTTTTTGCGGCTCATGGTCATACCAACCCGAAGCGCCAGCGAGGAATTCAGCGTTTCTGCCTCGCTGGCGCTTCGGGTTGGTATTAAATCAACAGCCCGCTAGCCCAACGGCACTTGGTTTAGATCGAAAGTCAAAGCGTTCCAGAGTACCAGGTAAGGTGAACGAAAACGACAGTCATTGTTCTTCGGCCCAACGGGCCAGCCTTATGTCAGCCCGGGGCAACGCCCCGGGTTCGATCAGCAACACCGCAAAAAGCCCCACAGGGGCGGCCCTAAACCGGTAAGTCATAGCAGGGCCGCCCCGTTGGGGCTGGATTGATCGCCAATCATGAATTCCTGGGGCGTTGCCCCAGGCTGACATAGAACCGGCCCGTTGGGCCTGAGCCGCTTAGACCATTGTACTGGTTCACGCCAGCATCGCCCGAGCCGATCGCAACAGCTCTGTCGTTTCCTCAATGCTGATGCAACCGTCCGTAATACTCACACCATACCGCAACACGGACGGATCGTCACCCAATGACTGCTGGCCTTCGATGAGGTTACTTTCCACCATCAGACCCACAATCGATTCGTTACCCTCCGCCCGCTGTTTGATCACATCGCTCCACACGATGGGCTGACGACGGTAGTCTTTGCTGGAGTTGGCATGGCTGCAGTCCACCACAAGACGCGGCGGGAGCTTTGCTTCACTCAGCAGGCGACTGGCTTCGGCAATGTGTTTGGCGTCGTAATTCGGCCCGTTTCGGCCGCCGCGCAGAATCAGATGCCCCAGTTCGTTGCCGCGCGTACTCATGACGCACGTTTTTCCGTCGTGATCAATGCCCAGAAACTGGTGCCGCGCACGAGCCGCCTTCATTGCGTTGATTGCGACTTCCAGACTGCCTTCGGTACTGTTCTTAAAACCGACCGGCATCGAAAGGCCGCTTGCCATCTGCCGATGCGTTGGTGATTCTGTCGTTCGCGCACCGATCGAAGCCAGTGTGATGAGATCGGCGATGTACTGCGGAGTGATGGGCTCCAGCATTTCGGTCGCAGCTGGCAAACCGACCTTGTTGATATCCAGCAGAATCTGGCGTGCCTTGCGTAGACCTGTGGCGATATCAAATGTATCGTTCATGTGCGGATCGTTGATCAGGCCTTTCCAGCCAACGGTCGTGCGTGGCTTTTCGAAATACACCCGCATCACAACGAAGATCCGGTCACTCACTTCATCAGCGATAACTTTCAGCTGACGAGCGTACTCCAGTGCCATTCCGGTGTGGTGGATTGAGCAGGGCCCGACAATCGCGATGACACGTTTGTCATTGCCGCTGAGAATGTCTTCGACGATTGCTCGGGATTGACTGACATGATCTTCGACCGCCGCAGAAACAGGAAATTCCCGCTTCAATTCCGCCGGGGAAATCAGCGGTGTCGTGCCGATGATGTTGGCGTCCTGAAGCGGACGAGTTGATTTTGCCGGCGTGGTTGTATTCATTGTCGTGTGGCCCGGAGGCTGGTGCTCTCTGCGATTTGTTGAATGTGCAGAAGAAGTATTGGGGAATGGCGGTCTGCATTCAATTGCACACTTGCCCAGAAGCGAATTCCGCCGCATTTCGTTACAGAATTTTCACTTTCAGTAGTACGAATGCCCCACATTGAGCCCCGCAACAGCTGTGAACCGCTGGTGTCGGGTCAAACGAACTCAACGGGACAAGACATTGAGTTCCCGCAACGAACTCAGCAGACGCTCTGTCGTCGTGTAGAGTCTGGCGTGAATGCCAAAGGTCTCCGCCTTCCGAATGTAGGCCTCGATATCGTCCGTGTAAAAGCACTCATCGGGCTGACACATGGCTTTGGACATGGCGACTTCGTAGATGCGGTCATCAGGTTTGAGCGCACCGGCTTCGAACGACGTAACCCGATCATCCATCAGTTCCAGCACGCTGAAATTGCGTTCGATGAACTTCAGATGCGTCACGCTGGTATTCGACAACAGTACCAGTCGCATCCCTGCTGTCTTCAACTGATGCAGCACAGGAATAATCGATTCGTTGAGCCAGAAAATATCGGCCGCCGCATGACGCAGGTCATCAATATCCAACACCTTGCCGGTCGCCTGACAGATGTCGTCGTGAAACTGCTCTTCACTGACCTCACCGCGTTCCAGTTTCCACTGTCGGCCTTCTTCAATTAAATACGTCTTCGTTTGTGCCTGAGTCCAGCCACAGAGCACGGCAATGTTCTGACACATCTTCTCATGCGAAAAATGCACCAGCACGTTGCCCATGTCGAAGAAACAGGTTTTGATTGTCATGGAAGTGAGGCGCCATTCGTACCATGAAAGTTCATTACGTCTCCGCAAAGATCGATGCTCGCAGATATTCGCGGTTCAGTCTGGCGATATGAGCCACGGAAACCTCTGCCGGACAGGCGGCTTCGCATTCGGAGGTGTTGGTGCAGGAGCCGAAACCTTCTTTGTCCATCTGCGCCACCATGTTAATGACACGGACGTTGCGTTCGGGATGACCCTGCGGCAGGATCGCGAGCTGCGACACTTTTGCTGACACGAACAGCATCGCCGATGCATTCTTGCAGGCTGCGACACAGGCTCCGCAGCCGATACAGGCGGCTCCGTCCATCGCGACCTCCTGCTTCACGCCGGGGACCAGAATCGCGTTGCCATCCGGTGCGTTGCCGGTGTTCACTGAAACGAATCCACCCGCCGATATGATTCGCTCAAACGCGGAACGGTCGACAACCAGGTCACGCAGAACCGGAAATGCGGTGGCGCGCCACGGTTCAATCGTGACGGTGTCGCCGTCGTTGAATCGACGCAGGTGCAATTGACATGTCGTCGTTGCATTGTCCGGGCCGTGAGCCTGCCCGTTGATCATCAGACTGCACATCCCGCAAATGCCTTCGCGGCAGTCATGATCAAACTCGACAGGCTCCTCCTTCTGAGCGATCAATTGCTCATTCAGCACGTCCAGCATTTCAAGGAACGACATGTGCGTGCTGACGCCGTTCAGACGGTATGTGCGGAAACCGCCTTTGTCGTCTGGACCAGCCTGACGCCAGATGCGGAGATTCAAATTCAACAGATCAGTGCTCATGCTATTTGTAACTCCTGGTCGAAGGCTTCACGTATTCGAAGACCAGCGGTTCCTTGTGCAAAATCGGTTCTGCCCCGGCACCCTGGAATTCCCATGCGGCGACGTACGAATAGTCCGCATCGTTGCGAGCTGCTTCACCTTCGGATGTTTGATATTCCTCACGGAAATGACCGCCACAGGATTCTTCACGGTTCAGAGCATCAATCGCAAGCAGTTCCGCGAATTCCATGAAGTCGGCGACGCGGCCAGCTTTCTCCAGACTCTGGTTGAGCGTCGCGCCGGAGCCAAGGACGCGGACGTCCTTCCAGTACTGTTCACGCAATTCGCGAATCTGGCCGATTGCCTGTTCCAGGCCGCTGCGATTGCGTGCCATCCCGCACTTCTCCCACATCAGCAGACCCAATTCCCGGTGGAATGAATCGACGGAACGTTTCCCCTGCACACCCATCAGCTTCTTGATGCGGTCTTCGGCATCTTTCTTTGCCTGCAGGCACGCAGGATGATCGTCAGCAACTTTCTCCAGCTTTGTCGTCGCCAGATGATCGCCGATGGTATACGGAATCACAAAGTAGCCGTCCGACAGACCCTGCATCAGGGCGCTGGCACCAAGGCGATTGGCACCGTGGTCTGAGAAGTTCGCTTCTCCCAGGACATACAGCCCCTTGATGTTGCTCATCAGGTTGTAATCGACCCAGAGCCCGCCCATTGTATAGTGTACAGCCGGAAAAATACGCATCGGTTGCTTGTAGGGATCTTCGGCCGTAATCTTATTGTACATGTGAAACAGGTTGCCGTATTTCTTACGGACCACGTCTTCGCCATCGCGCTGGATGGCATCGCGGAAGTCCAGAAACACTGACAGACCGGTATCACCGACGCCATGACCGGCATCGCAGCGTTCCTTTGCCGCGCGCGACGAAATGTCACGTGGAGCCAGGTTGCCATATGACGGATAGCGTCGTTCCAGGTAGTAGTCGCGTTCAGGATCCGGAATTTGATCGGGTGCGCGCTTGTCGCCCTTGTTCGCTGGTACCCAGACGCGCCCGTCGTTGCGCAGGCTTTCGCTCATCAGCGTGAGCTTGGACTGATAGTCTCCGGTGACCGGGATACACGTCGGATGAATCTGCGTGTAACAGGGGTTTGCGAACAGGGCACCTTTCCGCGCACATCGCCATGCGGCCGTGACATTGCAGCCTTTGGCCATCGTCGATAAATAATAGACGTTGCCGTATCCGCCGGTTGCCAGGACCACGGCGTCAGCGGTGTGGGTTTCCAGTTGCCCGGTCACCAGGTTACGCACCACGATGCCTCGTGCCAGTCCGTCGACAATCACCAGTTCGAGCATTTCGCGGCGGGCGAACAGTTTCACTTTGCCAGTCGAGACCTGTCGCATCATCGCCTGGTAGGCTCCCAGCAGCAGTTGCTGTCCGGTTTGGCCTCGGCAATAGAACGTTCGTGAAACCTGAGCCCCGCCGAACGAACGGTTCGCCAACGTGCCACCGTATTCGCGTGCAAACGGTACGCCTTGCGCCACGCATTGGTCGATGATGTTGTTCGACACCTGGGCGAGACGATGCACGTTCGCTTCACGGGCCCGATAGTCGCCACCTTTGAGCGTGTCGTAGAACAGACGCCAGACACTGTCACCGTCGTTCTGGTAATTCTTGGCGGCATTGATTCCGCCCTGAGCAGCGATACTGTGGGCTCGTCGAGGGCTGTCCTGAAAACAGAACGACTTGACGTTGTAACCCAGTTCGCCCAACGAGGCCGCAGCCGCCCCGCCAGCCAGTCCGGTGCCAACCACAATCACGCTGAATTTGCGTTTGTTGGCCGGATTGACCAGCTTCATGTCGAACACATGCTTGTCCCACTTCTGTTGAAGCGGACCATCGGGAACTCGCGAGTTCAGTGTGTCGCTTGCCACGCGAACCATCGGAAGACCTCAGAATTTCTTTGGGAACCCGGCCGACTGGCAGGCAGCCGGCCATGACAAATCTAACCCTTATACGCCATTGCCCACACCACAAGACTGATGAACCCCGCCGCAACACTCCAGGCAAACAGAATTCCACCGATTTTGAAAAGCGAATTCCAACGTTTGTGATTGATGCCCAGAGTCTGCAACGCACTGTGAACACCGTGTGACAGATGGATTCCCAAAGCCACAAGACCGGTGATGTAGATCACCGCATTCAGAGGCGTTGTCAGGACGGCTTTGACGGCATGAAATTCATTGTCCACAACTCTTTCGGCATTCAGCGCTGCAGAATAATCGACGCCGGGGTTGGCCTTGAGCTTCATGTCCAGAATATGCGTCACAAGAAACGCGAGGATCAACAACCCTGTCAGTATCATCCAATTCGATGCGCCGCCGCCTGGCAGGATGAAGATTCCCTGCTTGGTTTCCTTGATCGCGTATTCCTTGCTGCGCGCAACTTTGTTCATGGCCGCAGTGGAAATCGCGAGACCAATGTGCAGCGCGAACATGGCGAAGAGTCCGACTTCCGCCGCCGCCAGGATCGGTCCAAGGCTATGCAGAGCATGCGCGTAGTCGTTGAATGCCTGTTCACCAGCGTACAGTTTCAGATTGCCGCCCAGATGCGCGACAAGAAAGCCGCAGAGCGAGAGTCCTGTAATCGCCATGAGGATTTTCTGCCCCACAGTTGTCGAAAGGACTTTCACGAAGGGTCCCACACCAGGAACCTTCGAGAGCAGTTGAGCCGGTAGACTCAGAATTCGAAGCAGAGCGTTCAAGAGTCCCGCTCCTCCCCGTAAAAGCGGTAGAATGAATGTACGTCCAGCCGGGAAACGGTCCAGAATTTCACATCACCAAACCATTTGCCCGGCGGATTATAGAACCATACGAGCGAACTGCAACGCGGTCGAAAGAACGATCCTTTGGCTGAGAGAGTGCCCTTCGGTCCCATTTGGCACAGATTGATCGGCGATCCACTTTTTTGCGTCGATTTGCCGTCGAGCAATCCCGCAACCTGTGGTTTTACTCGCGCAAAGTGCAACCTGTGGGCGTTAACTCCCGTTGCTGAGTTCCAGCAGATTGCACTACGATTCCGGCGCCGTTCGTCCGAATTGGACAAACTCAGGACGTCATGGAACATTCGCGTGCAGAGCAAGTTGACCAATTCGATCGCATGGATCTGCAGTGCCGTTGCTGCCGGGGTGCTGATGCTGCCCGGCTGTGCCACAATGCCGTACCGTTTGGGATCAGCTCAGTCGTATTCGGTATCAGCGGAACTGGCGGCATGCACGCCGATTGAATCTCAGATCGAGCGCGGTCAGCCGCATGTCATCGTTGATTCCCTTGGCTGGATCTGGGGAATTCCAGGAAAACTTACGCTTTTCGATCGGCGTGTGGAGAATCATCGGATCGATTCTCAGACCGAAGCGGAACTCGCGGCCTATCTGAACGACAACGAACTTTCCACAGTCAAAGTGCGACTCAATCAGTATCGTCCGCTTGACGACTGGAAACGTCTCGCTGCCAACAAATGTGTCGGTGCCGGCTGGCGCTACACCTTCGGCGCATTCATTGTGCTGGGGGAAACAGTTTTTCCCGGACGAGTCTTTGGAAGTGATCACTACAATCCGTACACGAACACAATTCATCTGTATTCCAACGTGCCCGCGCTGGCTCTTCATGAAGCTGGCCACTCAAAAGATTACGCGCAACGAAAGTGGAAAGGCACATACGCCGCTACCTACTTTCTGCCGATCGTACCGCTCTACCAGGAAGCCATCGCCACCAACGACGCACTGGGCTATGTGATGACGACGGGCGATCTTCAAGCCCGGCGGGAAGCATATGAAATTCTGTATCCGGCCTACGGTACATACGTCGGCAACGCAATCTCCGGGGCCGTTCCGGGCGGATACTTTGTCGGACTGATCGGCGGCCATATCGCAGGCCGCTGGAAATCATGGGATCTTGCCAGAACCTATGAGGCCGACAATGATGCGTTTCTGCACAGTCGCCAGCCCGCAACGATCGATTAGTGCTTTGTCAAGACAACGAATTGGGGATGAATCTGTAGGCCGGTCCAAGCGAAGCGCCGTTCCGGCAGGTCGGCC
>JANOUN010001212.1:0-3643 GCA_031416875.1 Planctomycetota bacterium
GGGAGCGGCAACACGACGACATCCCGATCGTCGTGGTGATGGTACTTTAATCCGACCGCGTTTCGCCCTTGTCGCCACGCTCGCCATGAGCGTGGGGAATTCGCGGAAAACCCACGCTCTTGGCGAGCGTGGCGACACGTCTCCGACTTTGAGCCGGCGATCGACCAAGTTCGGGCACCTAATTCGCCGACTTCCTGGATGGACTCTTTGGTTTCGGCTTGGACAGCAACGTGACCTGACCTCGCAGGTCCATCAGGAACTTCGTCACACGCAACTTGATGCCAAGCTGCTTGGCCCAGGTTTCGATTTCCTGCTGGAGCAACTCGGCGTACTTGAGGTGACAGGCTTCTTCGGCCGCTTGTTCCTTTTCGGAGTCCCCGTAATTGGGGCACGCCTCGAACACCCTGTGGTAAGCCCCACAGTTGCGGTGTTCGAGAATGTAGACATCCTCGACGCGATGCAGTTCGACTGCGGCACCAAGGTGATCGAAAAAGGTTTTCTTCCAGTGTGAGAAATCCGATTTCGCACACGGTGCCCCCAACGCTCCGAGCGCGGCTCCCGCAAAGACGACGTGGTCGTACCTGTTGACGAGGTTGTCATGATTCATGAACTGGATGATCTCATCCAACAGGCGAAGGTCCATGCAGGTGAGAAGCAACACGGTCCCGCGCGGGGGCAGATAAGAAGTATCCACAACGGACGATGGGCGAAGTGACGGCATGTTCGTGTCTCCTGGCAAATATCGAGTCGGGTAATCAAATGGAAATGAAACGGATTTGGCGGACAATGACCTCGGAAATGGCGATCTCTCCTGTGTCACCGAAGTCTCACGACTTCGGCTACGGGACAATGAGTGCTGCCGTTCCTCAAATGACCTTTCGCAATTGACGCTCCGCGTCGGTCGGAAAGAGCAGCAAATACAACTCTTGCTCCTTGAGCGGGCTCGTGCGGGCAACCTTCAGTGGCTCTGTGGCCGGTGGCTGCACCAGTTCGCTGCGCAGGATGCGTGTGCCTTCCGGTGCCTCGACTCCCAACAGCACTTCGCCGTTTGAAGCTCGGATCACCGTCACGGACACATCACGCCCAATCTGAATCGTGTCCTCGTTCCTTGCGACTGATGAGCACCATGTGATTCTCCTTCAGCATTTGTGGTTCTGTGAATTCTTGTCCGCTTGCGCGAATTTCGTAGCCACGCTCGCCAGAGCGTGGGCTTGTTGGTGACTCCGCACGCAAGTAAGGCGATTGGGCCGGATAGCGACAGAAACAGACAACATCCCAGCAGGCTGGCGACAAATGTTCGACCTGTACGGAAAAGGAGTCGTTTTCCGAAGGCGTTGTTCATTTGGAAACCCAGTCCGCACGAGTCTTCTTGATCGCCTTGCGAAGCTGCTCCGCCTCGACGCTCTTGAACTCAATGAACCGCATCGCCTCGGTCAGCCATACCGCAACGTCTGGTTGTCGCAAGTGATAAAAGACCTGTCGGCCTTCGCGACGCTCGGCCACCAAACGGTGGGCACGCAGTTGCATCAGGTGTTGCGACACGCCTGAGTGGCTGATCTCCAAAGCCGCCTGGATTGACGTCACGTCCCGTTCGCCCACACGCAACTCCTCGATAATGCGAATCCGTTGCGGGTGTGCCAGGACACCCAACAGTCCGGCCAATTCTTTGGCGACGATGGCGCGATGCGGCACGGGGGCTTCCTTATCCTGCAATATTCAAACATTTGAATGTGTAAACCATAGCGACAACGAACGGAGAGATCAACCCACGTTGACGACCGCCGAACATCGCATCGAAGAGTGCATTCAGCGGGGGAAGGGTAAAGTTGGTTTGGGCGACTATGAGGTCCTGAATGGGTGCGGCTGGCATCATCATCAGATCCTGTCGCCAATCGCCCGGATGTGCAGTCACGCCTGCATGGTCAAATCGGACTTCTGATCGAGCCATGTTGGCAAAGTTTGCGACACCGGGCCACTGTCAGCATCACTGCAGGTGGAGATCAGGATGTTGGTCCTGGCGGGCCGACATCCAGTGCTGCGAGGACGCGTGTCAGTTCTCGTTCGAGCGTGTCCAGCATTTCGGCAACGCCGACGAACGACTCGTCCTGCCCAAGCTTCTCAAGCGCCTGGGCAGCCTGAGTGAGCGGCTGAGCGCCGAAATAGGCTGATGAGCCTTTCAATGTGTGGGCAGCGCGGCGCAGGAGTTTGGCATCGAGTGTCTCAACAGCGTGGCGTATCTCCGCGACGCGCAACGGGGCTTCTGATTTCAGCAGACTGGAAAACTCTGTCAGTGTTGCCGGATCATCACCGAGCTGATTTTTCGCGACTTCCCAGTCGATTGCTGGCACCATGACAGGCACAGAAGTGTCCGATCGGTGCCCGGAACTGTGCGGCTCGGCAGAAACCATGCGGTTCATGGTTTCTGACACACTCCGAATCGGAGTCTCCCTGCGCTCCGCAGAATTCCGAATGCGAAAATCAACCGGCAGGCACACGGCGGGGAATTGCTCGATGGCGCGATACATTTCAGCCGGGGCGATGGGCTTTGAGACATAGTCGTCCATACCAGTGGCGAGGCAGCGTTCCCGGTCTCCTTTGAGTGCTTCAGCCGTCATTGCCACAATCGGAATGTGGCCACCCGTCAGACGTTCACGTTTCCGAATCTCGGCGGTCGCTTCATAGCCATCCATAACGGGCATCTGCATGTCCATCAGAACGACGTCGAATTCCTGGCGAGCCAGCGTATCGACGGCTTCCTGGCCGTTCACTGCCACGACAGCCTGGTGCCCGCGCGAATGCAGGAGACCAAGCGCGACCCGACGA
Source organism: Planctomycetota bacterium (assembly GCA_031416875.1). Lineage (GTDB taxonomy): Bacteria > Planctomycetota > Planctomycetia > Planctomycetales > Planctomycetaceae > SXXK01. The sequence continues at coordinate 2,824 of JANOUN010001212.1, forward strand.
TTGATTTCGTTGTCCTCGACGAGCAACACACGACGGGGCTGAGCCCTGGGGAGTACTTCTGCAGTTGGCGGTTCTGCAGGCCTGACCTTGACATATCGTCCGAATTGGCGGAGCACCTCGTTAAGCAGCTCGGACGCGATGACGGGCTTGGTCATGAATCTGCTGATGCCGTATTTTTCGCAGAGTTCTGAATCGATCACTGAGGACCCCGACGAGATCATGATGATCGGGCAGTTGTCACGTTTCACGATACTCTGCACGCTCTCCGCAAAGTGGAGTCCGTCTTCACCCGGCATGTGGTGGTCGAGCAGAATGAGCCGAATCGGATGCCGCTCCTCGGCCGCTCGCTGCAGTTCCTGCCGTGCAGCAGCAGCGGATTCGACCAGCAGAGGCTGCATATGCCAGTACTGCAGCATCTCGCCAAGAATGCGGCGATTTGTGAGGTTGTCATCGACCACCAGCACCGGCAGATTCAGCAGAGAACTGAGCTCCACAGGTTCGTGCTGGTGCTGATCGGCGGCGACGCCGAATTCCGCAATGAAGTGGAAGGTCGAGCCGAATTCAGGCTGGCTCTCGACCCACATTCTTCCGTGCATCATTTCGACAAGCTGCCGCGAGATGGCCAGTCCCAGCCCCGTGCCACCGAAGCGTCGCGTCGTCGAGCTTTCCGCCTGTTCAAACGGATGGAAAATGTGGTCGAGTTTGTCGGCCGGAATTCCAATACCCGTGTCATGCACGGAGAAATGCAGTCGTACCCGATCAGGCGCAATCGACTCAGCATCGACGTTGAGGAAAATCTCGCCCGATTCGGTGAACTTGA
>JANOUN010001213.1:0-1928 GCA_031416875.1 Planctomycetota bacterium
GAGCAGAGTTTTTCGGATCTTGAAGATCTGCTGCAAAATCGACTTCCGATTGATCTCTGCGAAACGCAACTTCCGCTTCGAGTTGCTCTGTTCGGAAAACCGGCAGGACCCAGACGCCTGCGGATTGATGCCGCCCATTCGGCAGTTCCTGCTCCGCATATGAATTTGTCACCGGAGAAACGCCGCGAACAGCCTGTGGCAACGACATCCGCTGCGTCCGCACACGCGCCGACAGCTGCTGGTTCATCAGGCGGCCTTGATCGAGCCCTTCATTTCTTACAGGAACGGACAGAATCATGATTTGCGCGATCGACTTTGGCAGCTGCCGGATTCGTTCCGTGTTTCGCAACCCGCAGGCCCCCGAGCGCCTGACGATGTTTTCGGAACGGTCGGAGTACACACTGCTCACGAACACGCAACAGCATCGGCAGACGCTCGAAGCCCAGGCAGTTCCCTGTGCTGAATGTGATCAGGCACTGGTCGTCTTCGGCAACCGGGCTGCCAGTGCACAATGGCTCAGCCGGGTTCCCCGCACCGGTCTGCTGACGGACGGTAACGTTCCCTCTGACGATGCGCCTGCCCGCCAGATCCTTGGTCTGCTCACGGAATCCATGCTTCCGGTTAGCTCCGGTTCGCTGAACCTGTGCGTGCTGACTGTTCCCGGTCTGCGTGATGGTTCGGATCAGGCAAAGAAGAACGAAGCGTTCCTGCATCATCTGGTGCAGATGCAGGGTTACCGACCACTCGTGGTAAATTCGGCGGAGGCAGCTCTGCTGGCCACAAGCAGCGATGCTTCGTTCACCGGCGTTTGTGTCGTCATGGGCGCCGAAACCACGATGATTTGCATCGCGCGTCTTGGGATGGTGATTGTGTCGGAGACGATTGCGATCGGTGCCAACTGGATTGATACGGAACTGGCGAAGCAATGCAGTGTGCAGATGTTTGACGAGACCGGAACAGGATACCTGGACATCGAGAGTATTCGACAGTGGAAAATCGAACACCGAGTAAATCTGAAGAGCTCGCTCGGTGATCGGGAACGCATGCTGGCGCAGCTTTATACCATGGCACTGGATCGCGTGTCCCGCACCGTGACTCAGATGCTCGATTCAACACCAGTTCGGCTGGCGTTAAACAAGCAGCGACTGTCCGTTATGCTGGCAGGCGGTGCCGTGATGGTGGATGGGTTTGCAACCCTGCTGACCGAACAGTTCATACAGCATGATATCGCTGATCGAATCCTGGCCGTTCGCATCGCACCCGACCCGGAGACCGCTGTTGTGCGAGGTGCACTGATTCTGGGTGAACTGGAATCCCGTGCACTGAAGCCGAAAGAAGCGGCGTAGATCACAGGTGATCCATCGCCCGGACGTATTCCACTTCCAGACGTGCGATATCGCCGAAAATTGCCTGAAAATCTTTGAGGCGCTCGTCTGCTGTGTACGGCCGCAGCGGATCGTGTTCGCTGATGGTTTTCAAATACCTTGAAAACAGTCGGGCACGCGCAGGATTCTCAGTCAGAAACCATGTAATTCCCCAGGCCGCGCTGTAGGCATCCAGGGTCTGTGTGCTGAACATATCGTCCGATGCAATGAGTTTTGCAAGATCGCCGGGTTGACGTCGCTCGGAATAGTTCTCAATGAACCATTTCAGCCTTTCTGTATTCACTTTTTCGGACGAATTGCTGCGAGTCCTCATGCCAGGCGATTCCAGAACGGTCGCCATGCCTTCCAGAATCCATGCAGGTGTTCCGCCGATGCGAGAATGAATGCCGATATTGAAGCCCACCTGATGTGTTGTTTCGTGAATGATCGTATTCGCCGTTTCACCACAGACCCTGGATGCCTACAGCGCGGCCTGGGGAATTACATGGTTTCTGACTGAGAATCCTGCGCGAGCCCGACTGTTCTCAAAGTATTTGAAAACCA
>JANOUN010001214.1:0-13957 GCA_031416875.1 Planctomycetota bacterium
GACCGTGTCAGTTTCTTTGTTTCCACGCTTGCCCGAGGCCAGCACAGCATCAACTACCGTCTCCGAGCCGAAACTCCAGGCAAAGTCTCAGCCCTGCCCGCCACGATCGAAGGCATGTACGCCCCGGAACTTGTAGGGAACAGCAATGAGTTCAAACTGAAAGTGGTGGACCGGGAGTAGTAGGCTCACTCGATTCCTTCTGAAAATCGAACCATCGAGATGGCGGTAAGGAGAATTATTGAGAGACAGTAAATCCAGGTGGCTTTCGGATAGCCTGGCTCGTTTGTTTTGTGAGCCAGGAGTTGAGCAACGCAACCAATCAGCAGGAGTATCAACATTCCATCGCCAGCCAGGTACCACGCGACGGCGACACAAGCCGTTGCCACGAGTTTCTGAATTCGCGACATTGCACGAAAACCACGGCCGCCATCCAAGCTACCGAAAGGCAAGAGATTGAACAGGTTGATCCACGCTCCGACACCGGCAATGGCCGCAAAAATCGGTAACCCTGTAACTTGCCACAATCCCAGGGCCGCCAGCGCAGCACCGAGGCCGTAAATCGGGCCGGCCAGTCCAATGTCAGCGTCTTCTCGAGGATTGACTACCTGCTGTTGCATACGAATCAATGCGCCAAGTCCAGGAATAAAAGTAGGGGCACCAGTACGAAATCCGTAGCGACGCAGTTGGATGATGTGCCCAATTTCATGGACATAAATCGAAAGCACCAGTCCGAGTGCAAACTTCCATCCCCAGACCGTCCAGTAAACGCCCAATGACGCCAACATAGAAAAGAGTGTGGTGCCTTTGGTCAGTCCAGCCAACAGAATCTTGAATCTCCACGCAAACAAACCCATGGCACCGAGGCCGGTCGCGAGCCTTGCCGTTCTCGCTCCGCTGGCCGACCGTGACGTGTTCGGCAAAGTGGTATTGGAAGCATTTAGACCGGGCACATTGGCTTGGGGCAAGCGTTGTCCTAATTGGCTGATCTGAGACGAGATCAGTGCATGCTGCTTCGAATCGCGCGGAAGCAATTCCAGTGCCACGCGCCAAAACTCAAGCGCAGCCGTCACGTCACCGGCAGCGGTCGCCGATTGGGCTTCAGTCGCAAGCGATTCTAACCGAGCAGCATGCGTCAGGCGTTTACAACTCGGGCACACGAGCATGGTTGGTGCGAGTTGTAAACCGCACTCTTCGCACAACGTCATGGGATTCGACTGATCAGACAAAAGGCATTTCTTCCATCAAATCGATGTTTTCGCCGCGCCGCCCGGAGTGCCTACAAGGTACGGGCCCGTAATCGGAATTGGACGGTGCGCGCTGAACTTCCAAGCTTCCCAAAGTGCAAAACCGACGATTAGCAATCCGATCGGGCTCTCAATTCCCATCAGTACGGGAGTTGCCAAAGCAAGTGCAAATGTGATCAACGCTACAAAAATCAGCGAAGCGATCAGCGGCAAAGCTCTCGCTTTAGCTAATTCAGGTTCTTCCGGATTTCCATGCGATGCTACCGACTTCGCCTCATTCGATGAATCGATTGCTCTCTCACCAATTGCCCCGGCAGCCGACTCACCAGCCAACTCTCCTGCGTTTTGGGCCGTGCCAGCAGCCGGACCATCATCCGACGTCTGAGACGCTGCAGTCATCATGGCTTGGAATATGTCAGGCAAATAGTTGGCAGAAATACAGCCATAAGTAATGAGCACGGCAAGCACTTGATAAATGATCCCTCCCTGGCTGGCCGACGCCCGATAAACGGCTTTGCCAACCATAAAGCCCACGAGTATCGCAACCAGCCCGATTTCAATGTGGGCAATAACTCGAATCAAGTACCAAATGAGTGCACCCAGCAATCCAGCGAGCGTCCCAACACAGGCTGCTTTGGCAAATCGCACCAACCCGCTCCCTTTCGGTGGAGCCGAAACCACGTCTCGGCAATTTGAACAAAGGACCTGGTCTCCCAATGCAAAATAAGTCTTCTCGATTTGTTGCTTACAGACGATGCAACTCAGCCCCTTAACTTCCGATTCAGGGCCAAGGGATTCATGAGTCGTAAACTGTAATTCCGGCAACGGCACATCAAGAGAATTAGATGATTCCATAATCTCGGCTGACTTTTTGCGAAGTTCGATGGGCCTGCGGCGATAGCGATGTCGGCGAAATTTTAGCGTGTGTCACACGTCGATGTCGATCATTAACGACCATCGTCCGCAGAATCTGTGGGTGGAAATCTGCCAGAACGGAGCTTCGGCGTCGAAAAACATGCGAATCTAAGCGAAACAAGCCCTTTCAATTATGGCGGTTGAATTTGGCAGCCTCCGTTATTTGGTTTTTCCCAACGGGTTCGGTGAGCCCCTTCCGCCTTCGCATCACGCTCAACTGAGATTCATGGGATTCTCCGGCGTGAAGGTGCAGGCGAACGTCAAAGGGCCGACTCAATTCAGGTTCAGCGATTCAATGGCTGCGCGCAGGATCCCTGCACTGCGGCGGAGCGCTGCCTGCTCGGCTGCATCCAACGGGAGCGGAATCGTCGCGAGTGCTCCTTCGCCACCGACAAGGTGCGGCAATGCCAGCGTCACGCCTTCCAGTTCTGCGACCCCTTTAATGCGTGTGCAAATTGTCAGGATGGCACGCTGGTCATGCACCAAGGCGTCCACAATGCGTGCCACGGCGCTGCCGATCCCATAGTACGTCGCGCCCTTGCCGGCGATGATGTAGTAGGCAGCACGGCGGACCTGTTCGTCAATCTGGATTCGCTCCGGCTCGGTCAGAGGTTTGCCGTGGACCTTGGCAAATTCGTCGAGGTTCAATCCGGCGATGGTGGCCTGTGACCACGCCAGCACTTCGGAATCACCATGCTCCCCGAGTACGTAAGCATGAACGTGCTGCGAATCCACATCGAAGTGCTTCCCCAGTAACGTACGAAATCGTGCGGTGTCGAGCGTCGTTCCGGAACCAATGATCCGGGTCGGGGGTATACCAAACTCGGCTGCGAAATGCGCGGCCAGGTGCGTCATGATGTCCACGGGATTGCTAACCACAAGCATCACCGCTTCCGGCGCATGGCGGAGCACCGCAGGGACGATCTGCCGAAACACATCGGCATTGCGCTGCAGAAGCTGGAGGCGAGTTTCGCCTGGCTTCTGGGCCACGCCGCCAGCGATGACGACAACCCGGGCTCCGACAAGATCCGCATAGTCCCCTGCCCGCACGGTCAATGGATGCGCAAACGGAACGGCGTGAGAAATATCATTGGCCTCCGCTTCAGCGCGGGCACGATTCAGATCGACAAGCACGATTTCCCTGCCGACGCCGCTCATCACAAGTGCATAAGCAGAGGTCGAGCCGACCATCCCGCAACCAACAATTCCGATTTTCATAATGCCTGATGACTCCTGAAAAGTGCTGAGAGTCCACTGCTATGACTCTGTTGTATCGTGACCCGCTTATTGTTTAACGGCAAGCCGCAGGCGACTGCGGGACGTTGAAGGCACTGTCGCCTGCGGCTTGCCGTTAAACGAGACGCCTGTTTCCGGGTCTTCCTGCAATCATAGCCGATGTGCATTCCTCAAGTTGTCTTATCTGACCGGGCATGGTCTCACATTCCAGATTTCGGATGCAGTCGTCTTTCCAGTCGCAGTTTTCTGACCACGGATGGCACGGATGATACGGATGAGTCATAGTGTGTTTATCTGTGAGATCCGCGAAATCCGTGGTTAAAAACTCATTCACTATCAGGTTATTCAAACCGCTCTGGCTGACCTGTCGCAGCGAGAACGGAACTCCACCAACCGCTTGCGGGGTCGAGCCGTTTGATGCGTGTGGTCAGTTGCTCGACCGGAACGTGGATGAAGCGTTCATGAAGAAAGCCGATGACCAGCCCGGTTTTGCCAGCCATCGCGGCATGAACCGCATTGCGCGCAAACAGATCGCACAGGATCGCATCTTCACAATTGGCCGGGCGGCTGCGGACCTGATAGCTCGGATCAAAGTAACGCATGACAACCGGTATGCCCTCGCCTTTGAAATACGCTTCAATCTTCTCCCGCAGAAACAGGCCAATATCCTTCAGTTTCACATTGCCGGAGGCATCGCGTGCGTCGAGACTGGCCTTGAGCAGGTCCTGCCCCGCGCCTTCTGCGACGGCGATGACTGCGTGAGACCGATCCTCCATGCGTGCCTTGAGCGCTTTGAGAAATCCATCCAGTGAGAACGGCACTTCAGGGATCAATGCAAAATTGACGTCCTGATTGGCCACGGTCGCGCCGGCGGTGATAAATCCCGCATGACGACCCATCAGCTTCACAAGTCCGATTCCCATGGGAACGCTGCGCGCCTCCGTGTGGGCAGATTCGAGGACGCGGCATGCTTCCTCGACAGCTGTGGCAAAGCCAAACGTGCGTGCGACAAAACTGACATCGTTGTCGATCGTCTTCGGCACACCGACAACAGAGAATGCATGGCCCCTTCGATGAGCTTCCTGATACAGATCATGCGCACCTCGCTGCGTGCCGTCACCGCCGACCGTAAAGAGCATGTTCACACCGCGGCGAATGAGGTGATCCACCGCGACACCTGTATCCACCGGCCCGCGCGACGTACCGAGAATTGTCCCACCCTGTTGATGAATCTGGTGAACGAATGACGGCGTAATCGTCACAGGCTCTGCACCGCGCGAAGGATCGAGTCCGCTATAACCGCCACGAAACCCCAGCACCTCCGAGACGCCATAGCCATAATGCAGTTCCAGAAACAGCGAACGAATGACATTGTTCAGGCCAGGACAAAGTCCGCCGCACGTCACGATTCCTGCACGGGTCTGTTTCGGATCGAAGTAAATCTTCGCGCGCGGTCCAGCCAGCTCGAACTGCAGACCCGGACCGGAACCGACTTCAATTCGTTCCGGGATGCGGATGGCATCGGATGTGGCACGGTGTTTTGGTGAATTGAATCGCGGCTCGCCAAGAACAGGAATAGTCATGCAGTCTTCTATCCAGCCAGAGTAATGGCAAGAACCTGTGCCGAGAGAATTCGCAGCAGCGTTGGCAGTGGATCAACAGTGGCGCAGGCGACAGTCGGTGCATCAGAACCATAGTGACGCACGCCCCAGACAGCAACCATTGAAGTCCCGCGGAACTGAAGGCGGTGGAGAAGAATTTTGCACGCTGCGAGCTTCAAAGCGGTTCTTCTGGTCTTGCTGTTAAGCCGCGTCAGCCCACCGCACTCAAGCTGCACTCATGATGGGCCGTTGCTCGTTGGTCCCAACCTGCGAAAATTCCGCTGCTCCATGAACCATGGTTGAACACCTCGCATGCGCCTGCGGCTTGCCGTTAAACGAAAACGCCCACTCTGTAGATTAGAACGGCTTCTTCAGCGAAATTCTGCACCGCCTGCAGGCCAGCACTGCGAAGGTCCTTGTCCTGCAGTATGAATCCGCCTGTACGGTACGACGACGATCGGCCGTGGCATAATGGGGGACTGGCTTGAGTCTTCTTCGCGAATTGTCGTATAATTGAATGGAACGCCCGTTTGACGGCCAGTTGCAGGCAACGCCAGGATGGTCTTGGTTGCCTCAGCACAGATTTGCCTGAGAGCATTTGCGTTCCATCAACAGGAGTCGTGCCGTGAGATTTCGATCACGAGGAAAATCCGGCGGAGAATCGCTCGTTCGCCGTCAGCGTCGCATGACATTGATCGTCGTGGGGATCGGAGTTGTCGTGTTGCTGCTGTCGGTTACGGGCAAGTCCAGTTTCATTTCCGATTTGTTTTCGAATGCACCCGCTGCAATCCCGCGGCCACCTGCGATCAGTGAAAGTCTGCTGGCGTCGAACACGCTGCGTTCCGATGAATTCAGAGTCGTGCCGACCGAAGCCAACGAGATTGCCAGCAAATATTCGTCGCTGCTGGATCAGGAGGGTATCGCAGAAATGGAATCGTCGGTTCAGACGGATGTCACTGGTGTCCCCGTCATTCCCGCGGTTTTGACACGTACAATTCGCGACGATGTCATCGGGGTCTTGTCTTCAGAGATGGCTGCGTGGTTCGGGACGCTGCGGATGTCGAAGAATCTGAAGCGGAGCGATCTGCAGACGCTGCCCGAAGCGCAGTTTACGCTGTTTATGGATTCTCCGGAGTCCTGTCGCGGACGTGCTTTTACGTTGCGAGGCAGATTGCGTCGTCTGACACCGTTTGCCATTGATCAATCATCGCAGTCGTTCGGATTGAAATCGGCTTATGATGCCTGGATCTCCACCCGCGATTCAGGAAACCAGTTGGTGCATGTGGTCGCAGTTTCTGCGGATGCTGGCCTTCCAAATCCTGAGTTAGACGGTGTCGAAGCGCCCGACGTCGAAATGACGGGATACTTCTTTAAGCGCGAAGGATATGCCGCAAAAGGACCAGCGGGAGACGGCGAACTTGGGCTGACTGCTTTATTCCTCGCGTCGAAAATCCATTATCTGCCGCCTCAAAAATTTGTATCGCGGGCCGCAGAAATGACTCCGTGGATGCTGTGGATCGGAATTGGAGTCTGTTGCGGTGTCGTGGTGCTGGTTTGGCAGTTTCAGATTGCAGACAGTCGGTTTCGAGAGACTCGGACCCATCAACTGACGGCGCTGCCAGTGCGAGCTTCGTTTGAGAATATCGAAGTCCGCACGATCCACGAAGCGTTGCAGGAAATGCAGGACTATGCCCGTTCATCCTCGCCCGACACTGGACTGTTAACGTAGGCCACGTCGCTCCGCCAGCTTGCATTGCAGTCAACGCCGATGCGAAAACAACGCGACCGGGATCGCGGCGTGCCTCGCGCAGACTGGATGGCGCGAGTGAAACACGGAGCATTCGTAATGGATTTTTACCACAGAGGACACGGAAGACCACAGTGGAGATACAGATGCCGTGAGTCACCACGCATGAACCTGACACAACTGTGGCTACTGCGATTCCTCCGTGATACTCTGTGCCCTCTGTTCAGCAAACGTTGAGAGTATTGTTTTTCTGAGAATATTTTTCGCCAGATTTCCTGTTTGCCCGCGGAATTTTTTTCAGGTGTCTGTTTGCAGAAGTCAGGTCTGGCAGAAAAATGAGAGGCAGAAAAATACAGACCACGAATTGAGGTCTTTCTGCAATTCATTTTTCTGCCATCAATTTTTTTGCCGCATGTTGTTCCTGCGCGAATGACAACACTGTTCTTCTGTCCCGATTTCGACGATGGGTTGCGGGCGAAGCCCGCGCCAAGGTCAACATGGTCTTCCACTTCCAGCAATACGTTGAACGCACAGGAACGGCAGTGATGTTAAATCCACAGCGATCCTGCCGCGATGGCCACATCGCCAGTTGCGACGGCTCTCCAATGCGCATCGCGCCGCACCTGACGCTCAGTAGTCCCGCGAAGCTCAACATCTTTCTTGAAGTCCTTGGCAAACGCTCCGATGGTTTTCACGAGCTGGAGACCGTGATGCTTCGCACACAATTCTGCGATCAGTTGACGTTTCACCCAGCGCCGTCGTCAGGATTGACCCTCAGCCTGAGTGATGCGACTCCGGCCGATATGCGTTCCGCTATTCCGCTCGGCGAATCAAATCTTATTCTGAGAGCCGCCCGAGCTTTGCAGGAATTTACCGGCACATCATTCGGTGCCCACATTATTCTGCACAAACGCATCCCGCCTGAATCGGGGCTCGCGGGAGGCTCCAGCAATGCTGCGACCACGCTGCTCGGATGTCGTGAGCTTTGGGACCTGGATGTTTCCGACGACCAGTTGCATGCGATCGCCGCCACGCTGGGAAGTGATATCAATTTTCTGCTGTGCGGTTCGCCAGCCGCCGTCTGTCGCGGTCGAGGTGAAATCATTGAACCGATCCCGCTTGTCCGAAAGCTGTACTTTGTCGCACTCCGGCCACGCGCTGGAAATTCCACTGCCGCCGTGTTTCGACAGACGGTGATTGCGACCACGCCGCGTTCGTCGAAGCCACTGGCGGACTTTGTCTCGCACGGCACCGGGAATCTGACATCGCTGATTTTCAATCGCCTGACGGGTGCCGCATCGCGGCTCAATCCGGCAATGGCCGCGTTGTTCAAACGCATCCCCCACTCCGTCCACCGTCCCGTGTTCATGTCCGGCAGCGGATCAACGGTGTACGTCGTCGCCACAAGCCGCCCTGATGCGCAATCGGTCGCCGATCAACTCAAAGATTCCTGCCGCCTGCCGGTGTGGATTCTGGAATGCGGGTAGTGGTCGCGCTGGAAAACCGCTCCTGGGCAAATAGTCCAATTCGCTCACTTGTTTGCGAAGCCGCCCGCTCTCGCCGAGCGGCCTGACTCGTCAGCTCAAACATCGCGAAACCTCCGGACTTCAGCGGCCGCAAGGAATGTACGCGCGAACTGGTATTGGAACAAATTGAAGCCGTTCAGGGGACTCTGAAACGTCTGCAGGCGATTCCATCCAGTCAGGCAAACTCTGACCGCGGAGAACGCTGATGACACGTGTTTCATCGTCTCCATCCGCGCCATCCGCGGTAAGGACTTATTCCCATGCTCCACGAAGAAATCCAAAGACATCATCGGTGCGGCGATGGCAGTGTTGAGCGAACTCAAGCCGGGTCTGGACGAGAAGCTCTACGAGAACGCGCTGGTCATCGAATTACAGGCGCGCGGCTACACGGTCGAGCAACAACACGAGTATCCGGTCCACTATCGCGTCCAGTTCATCGGGAAGCTGATTCCCGACCTGATCGTGGACGGCAAAGTTATCACCGATCCCAAGGTGGTCACGGTCTTCAACGACACGCACGTCGCACAAATGCTGGGCTACTTAAACATCACCGGCCTGCAAGTCGCGCTGCTCCTCAATTTCAAAGAAGCCAAACTGACGTGGAAACCTGTGGTGAACGAACGGAGTAAATTGACCGCGGATAACGCGGATAACACGGATAAGAAACAAGTTTCAGTGCCTCCTTCCCCATCCGCGCCATTCGCGTAATCCGCGGTCAAGAAAATCTGCTGTTCCTGAAGTTGGTGGATCAACAGGCGAAGCCGCCCTTCAATTAGCCGTCACACGTTCCCAAAGGATGCGGTTATAACGCGCTGCTGAAGCTGGAGGACGACGACCTTGGAAAAGCCTTAACGTCACAACTCAAAAGAACTCGGCGAGAGGTCGGTCATGCCGGGTTTGATCCTCTGGACGGCGCAGCTTGCAGGGTGTGACAAACGGTAGCACAGGCACACCATGTCCGGTTTGGTGCGATTGTGCGCTGCTGGCATACCTGTCAATCAACTTGACGAGTGTATTGTCCTTTTCATCACGCAGTCCGTAGTATATGAGCAAGTGCATCTCCGGTTCGGAAAGCATTACTCGAAATGCCTCGAGGAGCATTTCTGCCGCCTTACTATCGATGGATTTTGAAACGTCCCGTTCGTACTCCACGAAACGCGCGATCTCAATCTGTGTTCGGAAGATGTGCCCCATCGTGGCCCCTATTCTTCGCTCATGAAATCGCGTGAAAATTTCAGCAACGGTCTTCCTTGGCAGTTCAATAAACGGGCCATCCGTCGAAGGTTTCATCGACAATTTGTGCATCCCCCCTAGCGTGCTCCAGTCCCCCTATATACCGCGGCGGTTCATGAATCGGCTTGATGGCCTTTCGGGGGCGCGGTTTGTCGGGGTCTGACAAGTTGTCCAGCCGAGCGGAGAAATGATGCGTTTGATGATAGAATACGGGCAGTCGCAACGCTCCAGTCTGGTGCCGAATGGGAGAGATTCATGAAGGCCGTTGAGTTCAAGTCACAGCTTGAGAATGGAAAAATCGCAGTCCCGATGGAATCTGGTCTCGCGGAGGGGCAGGCGGTTCGAGTTTTGGTTCTGGTGGAGGACCATGCGCCGAATGAGCCGGTTCAGACTGCTGACAAGCGGGCGTTCTGGCAGCGAACGGAAGGGGCCTGGCACGGCGAACTTGTGCGTGAAGCGCAGGGCGATTATCCGACGCGGTTGGAGATGGAGTGATGATCTATCTTCCAGACACCAAGGTTTGGATTCGCCACCTCGATTATAGACCGTCGAATGCCAAGGAACGGCTCGCCGCATGTGACCCTGACGACGTGGTCATGTGTGATGTCGTGAAAGCTGAGCTGTATTTCGGAGCCTTTAAGAGTGCTCGCCCGGCTCAGAATCTGGTAGTTTTACAGTCTCTTTTCGATTTGTTTAAGAGCCTGCCATTCGATGGCGAGGCTGCTCGCGTGTTTGGGAAGCTGCGAAGCGATCTGGCTCAACTTGGCACCCCAATCGGTCCACTCGATTTGCAGATCGCTTCTATCGCGTTAGTGCATGGCCTGATCCTTGTCACAAACAATACTCAAGAATTCGCCCGAATCAATGGACTCCGGTATCAAGACTGGACCGACTGACACTGATCCGCCTACCAAGTCGGCCACGAGTCACAAAGACTCTGGAATGACAGTCACATTATGCACGACCATGGGCTGTCGAATGGCGATTCCGATACGCTCCGTTGGTAGTGTGTGACAAACGGTAGCGCAGGCACTCCATGCCCGGTTTGGTGCGATTGTGCGTTGCTGGCAATACCCTCGAAAGTCTGTGAAAGGGCACTACATTTCGCTGAGACCACTCGACTCGAGAAAATAAAACAAGCGGGAGTGGAAGGGAATCGAACCCTCCCGGCGACTTTTCAGCCGCCACAACGGGTTTGAAGCCCGCGACGGTCACCAGATCCGCGTACACTCCCGGAGTTGGACGCGGGCATCATAGCAGGAAGTATGAACGCAGGAAGCCGTCGCTGAATGGCTCCCCGATGTTACCGACTCGTGCGTTCAATGTGCCGGAAGAATGCCGCAGAATCCAGGCCGCTGCCGGTGACTTTACGGATGATGTCTTCTGCCGGCAGGCGATGACCGATCTGATGCACATGACTGTGCAGCCATGCCAGCAGATGCTGGAATTCGCTGCCGTCGAGATCGCCCGTCAGGCCATGCTCTGTTTGATACGCTTCCGCCAGCTGGGCCGCATACAGGCTGCCGATCGTGTACGACGGAAAATAGCCGAACATGCCGACCGCCCAGTGCGAATCCTGCAGCACTCCATCGCGGTCACTCGCTGGTGAGCTTCCAAGCAGTGAACAACATCGTTCGTTCCAGGCCCTCGGCAGATCGTGGACCGTTAAGTCACCGGAAATCAGCGCCCGTTCCAGTTCGTAACGCAGCAGAATATGCAGATGATAGGAGACCTCATCCGCATTGACGCGGCTGGAACCTCGCTTAACTGCCGTGACGACTTGAAAGAACGTTTCGCCACTGAGCCCTGTGGTCGCTTCCGGAAAAATTGCCTGAATCGTCGGAAACCAGTGATGCCAGAATGACCGACTGCGTCCGATGTGATTTTCCCACAGCCGTGACTGCGACTCATGCAGTCCCATGCTCGGCGATTCTCCCAGAAATGAATCCCGATCGGTGGGCATAAAACCCTGGTCGTAGAGGCCGTGCCCGCCTTCGTGCAATGACGTCAGCACGGCACTTGGCAAATCATCTTCGCGCACACGAATCGTCAGTCGCACGTCATGCGACCCCATCTGAGCTGTGAAAGGATGCGTCGATCGATCCAGCCGACCGCGTTCAAAATCAAACCCGATGGCCGTCAGGATGCGGCGGCACAGATCCCACTGTCCATCCTCAGCAAAGCAACGGCCTTTGAGCAGATCTCCATTGGCCGCAGTGGTGGCAGACCATTTTTCCACGAGGGGTACAAGTTTCAGTTTCAGATCTGCCAGGACCGGATCAAGTCGTGAGCGTGACATCCCCGGTTCGTGATCCTCCAGCAGCGCGTCGTACGGATCACTGCCACGCGCCAACGTTGAGGCTCGCTCCCGAATCAATGCCAGAAACTTTTCAAATGCAGGTGCAAACAACCGGAAGTCGTTCGCAGCGTACGCATCTTCCCATGCACCCAGAGAGCGGGACTTGGCTTTCGCCAGATCACGAACCAGTTCCTCCGAAACTGCCAGCGCCTGTCGCCGCAGCCGCCGCAGCAATCCAAGTTCACGCGTCCAGCGTTCGTCGTCTTCACGCTGCTGAGCGACCTCTTCGACCAGATCTCCCAGGTCGTCGGCGGTGAGCATCCTGTGGCGCAGACCCTCCAGTGTTGCAAGTTGCTCACCTCGCTGAACCCGGCCCATCGGCGGCATTTTGGTTTCTTCGTCCCAGCCCAGAAGCCCGATTGTCTGATCCAAATGCAGCAATTCTGTAATGCGCGAACGCAGCGTGTGTTCTGCGCCTTCCGTGCGAACGGGCGTACGGCGAGGCATCTTGAGTTCACGTGGCGGTCGAGCCGTCAGGACGACAGCAAGGCCGCCATGCTGGGCCACATTGACGACCTGTTTTTGCGACACGCGGCACAGAATTCCCAAACCGTTCTCAGTCGTCGCGAACCCCATCACGGCGTAAAACGGCTCTTCGAAAACTGTCCCGCCCGGCCCGACGACCGGGAACTCATGCACGGGCAGACGCGCCATCGACTGAAGCACCCATGACGCTTCAGGATCAGTGTAACTCGCAGCGGCAACTTCGATCAATTGATCCCATTCCGCCTGCTCCGTCGCGGATCCGATAGTCACTCCTTTTCCACCGTAGCCGCGATTCGGCTTCAGCACGAGGCGTTCGCGATTCTTGCGAGCGAAATCCAGCAGATGACCTTCTTTGCCATGTGGCAGCATGGTGCGACGATCTCCAACAATGCGAGTCCACAGCACATGGCGGCGGAACAGGCGGCGTTCTTCGGCGGTGAACAGCCGCGAAGCAATGGATTCGTCCGTCATCAGTTCCCAGCAGCTCTTGTGATCAAAGTCGCCAACCATCGATGACACCACCCGGTTCTGACGAAACAGCAAACGCATGGCGTCGAGTGGTCTCCCGATTTCCAGTTCGAGTGCCACCAGGTCACGCGTTTCATAGTCGCGATACGCGACATCGATCTGGATATCTTCGTAGTAAACTTCGTTGCCTTCGATGCGAAGCTCGCGCGGATCGGCATGGACGATGGTGATCCCGTGGCGTTTGGAAAGATGCTGCTTCAGAATCGACTGTTCGTTCGGACCGTCATGCGTATATTTTGGCTCCACCAGACACAGACGGAAGTTGTTTCGTCCAATGGCACGCGCATGATCGATCAGGACCTGCAGGAAGAGTTCGCGCTGATCGCGAGGCAGTTCGATATCCAGTTCGGGATCCTGAGCCAGCAAGGTCGGCACGACATCACGCATCACCAGTTGTTCCGCCAGCGGTGCGTAGTGAATGCCGCCGACTCCGGAAAGATTGGGTTCCAGAAACAGCAGTGATTCCTGCCATCCCGCACTCGTAAAGTCGCAGACCGCGTCCAGACGTCCGTACAGCGGATTCAGACGGTGATGATCCGAAGTCCAGATATCCCGCAGCCACTGGTCTTCTGCGGGAGTGATGGCCAGAATCCGGCGAACCTGTTCGTCTTCCAGATACAGGGCAGGCAGGCGCTTGAGCGCTTCGGCGAGTTTCATGCAGACATGATCGACATAGCTGAGCTGTTCCGGCATGGCCAGCAGCGGTCGCAGCATGATCCGGACGGGTTCTTCCACGCCGTCGCGTTCGTAAACGACGGCATTGGCCTGCGCATCGATTCGCAGCCGATCGGCAATCCGGGCCAGCGTGCCGTCACCGACGCGCTGCACAGCTTTCCGTACCCGGTTATCCAGAGTCGTTCCATACAGTCCGACAGATTCGGCAGGACTCAGCATAATGACGCAATGTCTATTGTTGGCAAAAATTGTTGAAATGTAGGATGGACATTCATGTCCGTCGGATTGCCAGGCAAGGCTGTCGAAACGAAGTTCACTGCAAATCCGGAATCTTACGCCTGCGGAACGCCGTTTGGCGAGGATTCGGACAAGAATGTCCCTGACTCGACCGGATTCTATGTGCATAT